>NZ_JBSGJD010000061.1:0-40465 GCF_053605405.1 Amycolatopsis sp. NPDC003861 | reverse complement strand
TGGTAAGGCGGGTTAGAACCCGCCTTACCACTCACGACCGGTGGGTCACTTCAGGCCGGTGGCTTCCGCGGCGGCGGGGTCGGAGTCGGCGAGGAAGGTCTTGCAGCGCTCGTGCTCCTCGGTCTCGCCGATCTTGCCGGCCGCCTTGCCCAGGACGGCGAGGGCGCGGAGGAACCCCTGGTTGGGGCGGTGCGACCAGGGCACCGGGCCGAAGCCCTTCCAGCCCGCGCGGCGCAGCTGGTCGAGGCCCCGGTGGTAGCCGGTGCGGGCGTACGCGTACGCGGCGACGGTCTCGCCCGCGTCGAAGGCCTTCTCGGCCAGCGAAGCCCACGCCTCGCTGTAGTCGGGGTGTTCGGCCGCGACGGTGGCCGGGTCGCTCCCGGCGTCGAGCGCGGCCTGGGCGGCGGTGTGCTCGGGCAGCAGCGTCGGCTCGGGGCCGAGCAGGTTGTACGTCATGGGGTCATTGTGCCCCTACAGGAAGAGGCTCCCGAGCACCCCGGCTCCGGCCAGCACCAGGGCGGCGACGAGCACGCCCGCGACAACTCGTTTCGGCATCATGGCGCGACACCCTGCCAAGCCGGCCCTGCCGGAAGCAAGTTCGCCACCCGTAGGGGTGAACCCCGATTTTCGCGGCGTTTGCCACGGTCTTGGCCCACTCGTGACCATGACCGGCCATGATGTCCGGCATGGCCAAGGCAGTCGACGTCCCGGTGGACGTGATCCCGCGCAGCCCCGTCGCCAAGACGCGGCTGTTCTTCACGCGGCACTGGCACCGCGGCGCCCCCGGGCAGCCGACCCCGGACTGGGTGCTCCGGTTCTGCTACGGGATGTGGCTGGCGGCGTTCGCGTTCAAGCTGGTCGGCTCGTCGTGGGACATGTCGTGGCACTTCAGGTGGCTGCGCGACGACCTGGCGCCCCCGCACCTGATCAACACCGTCGGCACGGTGATCATCGTGGTGCTGGTGGCGATCCACAGCTACACGGGCCTGGGCTGCGACAAGCGGTCGCTGCGGCTGATGCAGATCGGCCTGCTGACGTTCCTGGTCGCGGCCCCGCTGGACGTGATCAACCACCGCGTCAACGGCCTCGACCTGACCGCGTGGAGCCCGTCCCACATGATGTTGTACCTGGGCACGGGCATCATGCAGGCGGGCGTGCTCCTGGCCTGGCTGAAGTTCGCGCCGCCGGGCCGCTTCCGCACCGGCGTCCTGCTGGCGCTGTGGGCGTTCTTCCTGGAGAACACGTTCTTCCCGAACGGCCAGCAGGAGTACGGCATCCTGGGGCTGCGCGCGTGGGAGCGCGGGGAGCCGGAGGCGGAGAAGTCGCTGCTGGACTTCGCGGCCAACCAGATCGGCCACCCGGTCGACCGGACGGCGGTGCTGCACTTCACGATGCCGATCCCGTCGTGGGTGTACCCGCTGTGGGGCATCGGCGTGATGGCGTTGATCCTGGTCGTGGCGCGCCGGACGCTGGGCTTCCGCTGGGCGGCTACTTCGGTGGCGCTGGCGTATGTGGCTTACCGGTCGGTGATGTGGCCGCTGCTGCTCGGGCTGGGTTTCCCGGTGTCGACGGTGCCGTTCTACCTGCTGTTCGTGGGCCTGGCGGTGGACGTGGCGTTCGCCATCGGTTCCGGATTGGTCCAGGCCGGCGCGGGGGCGCTGCTGGTGACGGCGTTCGGGTACGGGGCGTTCTGGCTGCAGTCGCAGTTCCGGCCGTGGGTGCTGGGTGACGCGCACACGGAGTCGGCCCCGCCGGCGGCGTACTGGACGGCGCTGGTGGTGCTGGGCGGGGTGTTCGCCCTCTGGGCCGGCGCGGAACCGCTGACCCGGAAGTGGGCGGCGCGGCGCTCGGTCGCCGAATCGGTCTGAACACGACGAAGGGGCCGCCACACAACCGTGGCGGCCCCTTCGTCGTGTGACTACTTGAGCTTCGTGCCCGCCGAGCCCAGCGCCTGGCACGCCTCGACGACGCGAGCCGCCATGCCGGCCTCCGCGGCCTTCAGGTACGAGCGGGGGTCGTACACCTTCTTGTTCCCGACCTCGCCGTCGATCTTCAGAACCCCGTCGTAGTTCTTGAAGAAGTGGTCGACGATCGGGCGGGTGAACGCGTACTGCGTGTCCGTGTCGACGTTCATCTTCACGACGCCGTACGACACCGCCTCGCGGATCTCCTCCGGCAGCGAACCCGAACCGCCGTGGAAGACCAGCTCGAACGGCTTCGAACCCGCCTCCAGGCCGAGCTTCTTCGCCGCCGCCTCCTGGCCGCCCTTCAGGACGTCCGGGCGGAGCTTGACGTTGCCCGGCTTGTACACGCCGTGGACGTTGCCGAACGTCGCCGCCAGCAGGTAGCGGCCCCGGTCGCCCGCGCCCAGGGCGTCGATCGTCTTGAGGAAGTCGCCTTCGGCCGTGTACAGCTTCTCGTTGATCTCCGCCTCGACGCCGTCCTCTTCGCCGCCGACGACGCCGATCTCGACCTCGAGGATGATCTTGGCCGCCGCCGTCTTGGCCAGCAGTTCCTGGGCGATCTCGAGGTTCTCGTCGAGGTCGATCGCCGAGCCGTCCCACATGTGGGACTGGAACAGCGGGTTCTGGCCGTTCTTGACGCGCTCGGCCGAGATCTCGATCAGCGGGCGGACGAAGCCGTCCAGCTTGTCCTTCGGGCAGTGGTCGGTGTGCAGCGCGACGTTCACGTCGTACTTGGCCGCGACGACCTGCGCGAACTCCGCCAGCGCGGTCGCGCCGGTCACCATGTCCTTGACCTTCTGGCCGGACGCGAACTCCGCGCCGCCGGTGGAGAACTGGATGATCCCGTCGCTCTCCGCCTCGGCGAACCCGCGGATGGCGGCGTTCACGGTCTCGGACGAGGTCACGTTGATGGCCGGGTAGGCGAACTCGTTCGCCTTGGCCCGGTCGAGCATCTCCGCGTAGACCTCGGGGGTGGCGATGGGCATCGTTACTCCTCCTTGGCACAGGGTGGTCCCGACCGCATCGTACGAGGTGGACCGCCGCCGCACACCGGTCCCCGGGAAGAATCCAAGACAGCGCAGCTCCGCTGCTCCGTTGAGGGTGGCGGCGGGGGCATGGATGGACTTCTCCGCACGTCGGATCGGTTCAGAAGGAGCGCGTCCGGCCGCCGGGGAACCGGCGGCCGGACGGGGATCACACCAGCTCGGCGGCCAGCGCGCGGTACGCCGGCCACGGGTCCTCGTTGAGCACCTGGACGATGACCTGGTCCGCTCCCGCCTCGAGGTGACCCGCCAGGCCGCGGGCGATCGTCGCCGCGTCGCCGTGCAACGCCAGCGCGTCGACCAGCCGGTCGCTGCCCTCGCCCTCGAGGTCCTCGTCCGTGAAGCCGAGTTTCCGCAGGTTGGCGACGTAGTTCGACAGCCCGAGGTAGTACTTCACCGTCTGACGGCCGATCGCGCGGGCCTCGGCGGCGTCGGTCGACAGGACGACCTTGTGCTCGGGGGCCAGCAGCGGTCCCGCTCCGAGGATTTCGCGCGCCGAGCGGGTGTGCTCCGGCGTAGTCAGGTACGGGTGCGCACCCGCCGTGCGCGTACCCGACAGCTCCACCACCTTCGGCCCGAGCGCCGCCAGCGCGCGTCCGGAAGCCGGGACGCCGGCCGCGTCGAGGCCGTCCAGGTAGTCGACCAGCGCCGCGTACGGCTTCTTGTACTCCTTCGTCGCTTCGCGGTGGCCCGCGCCGATGCCGAGGAGGAAGCGGTCCGGGTACTTGCCCGCGAGCCGCTCGTACACCTTCGCGATCGACGCGGGCTCGTCCTGCCAGATGTTCACGATGCCGGTCGCGATGACCAGCGAGTCCGTCGCTCCCAGGAGGTCGTCGACGGAGTCCAGGTCGCCGGCGCCGGGCGAACCGCCCAGCCAGATCGCGCCGTAGCCGAGCTTCTCCGCCTCCGCGGCGAACTTCGCGTCGACACCTCCGTGGTACCGCCAGATCCCGAGCTTGCCCAGTTCGATAGCCATAGAACACCCCAACGCACGAAGTACCGGATTTCCTCCCGGTTCCCACGAGCCGGGAAGACTAACCTCGGGAGCATGACCAAGCTGGGCAACACCGACCTCGACGTCTACGGCCTCAACCTGGGCGGGAACGTCTTCGGCTGGACGGCCGACGAGCCGCAGTCGCACGCCGTGCTCGACGCCTACGCCGCCGCCGGCGGCAACTTCGTGGACACCGCCGACCTCTACGGCGGTGGCGGCCGCTCCGAGGAGATCTTCGGCCGCTGGCTGGCCGCGGGCGGCCGGCGTGACGACTTCGTCGTCGCCACGAAGGTCGGCGGGTGGCAGGAGCGGCCCGGCCTGTCGGCGAAGAACATCCAGGCCGCGGCCGAGGACTCGCTGCGGCGGCTGCAGCTCGACCACATCGACCTCTACTACGCCCACGTCGACGACCGGGACACGCCGCTCGAAGAGACGCTGAGCGCGTTCGACACCCTGGTCCGCGCGGGCAAGGTGCGCTACCTCGGCGCATCCAACTACACCGCCGAACGGCTCGCCGAAGCACTGTCCATTTCGGACCAGAACGGCTTCGCGCGGTACGCCGTGCTGCAGCCGCACTACAACCTCGTCGAACGGGACTACGAGCGCGACCTCGCCCCGATCGTCGCGCGCGAAGGCCTGGCCACGCTGCCGTACTTCGCCCTCGCGAAGGGCTTCCTCACCGGCAAGTACCGCACGAAGGACGAGACCGGCGACAGCCCGCGCGCCGCCCGCGCCGCGTCCTATTTGGACGCCGATGGCGAGCGCGTGCTCGCCGCGCTGGACGAAGTCGCGCAGGCACACGGCGTTTCGGTCGCCACGGTGGCGCTCGCCTGGCTGCGGCAGCAGCCGACGGTCGCCGCGCCGATCGCCAGTGCCCGGACGCCCGAGCAGCTGACCGACCTCGTCGCGTCGGTTTCCCTCGAGCTGACCGACGCCGAAGTCGCCGCCTTGAGCGAGGCCTAAGACCCTACTTCTGGGTAGCTTACTGCGGGTAAGTTGAGGTACGGTGCCCTCAAGTGACGTCTAGGAGGGCACCGTGGCCAACCCGTTTTCGCTGCTGAGCGGCACCAAGAAGGTCGACGGCAAGGTCGTGCTGATCACCGGCGCCGCTCGCGGCATCGGCGCCGGGCTGGCCGAACGGCTGGCGGCGCGCGGCGCCAAGGTCGCCCTCGTCGGCCTCGAAGCCGAGGAGCAGCAGAAGGTCGCCGACCGGATCGGGCCGAACGCCCACGCGTGGGAAGCCGATGTCACCAGCTGGGACGCCCTCGAGCAGGCGACCAAGGGCGTCGTCGAGCACTTCGGCGGGATCGACATCGTCATCGCCAACGCCGGGATCGCGACCGCGGGCTTCGTCCGCTCGGTCGACCGGGCCGCGTTCGAGAAGGTCATCGAGGTCGACCTCCTCGGCGTCTGGCGCACTTTCCGCGTCACGCTCCCGCACGTCATCGAGCGCAAGGGCTACCTGCTGGCGATCTCCAGCCTCGCCGCGATCACGCACGCACCCGGCATGGCGAACTACGCCGCCGCGAAGGCCGGCGTCGAAGCCTTCTCGAACAGCCTGCGCGCCGAGGTCGCCCACCTGGGCGTCAAGGTCGGCGTCGCGCACCCGACGTGGATCCGCACCGACCTGGTCGAGAGCGCCGACGCGCACCCGGTGTTCGGCAAGCTCCGCGCGTCGATGCCCGGTCTGATCGGCAAGACGTACCCGCTGGACGTGGCCCTGGACGACCTCGAAGCCGGCATTCTCAAGCGCGCCCGGACCATCCACGTGCCGCGCTGGGTCGGCGGGCTGAAGCTGCTGCGCGCCTTCCTCCCGCCGGTCATCGAGATCGGCTCGCGCAGCCGGGTACCGTCGGCGGACAAGGCCGCGCTGGCCGACATCGAGGCCCGCGGCGCGTTCGAGTCGGCGGTCACCGGCCACGGCGGGCGGGCCGCCACCAAGGGGTGAAGATGTCCCGTCGCGACCAGATCAGGATGACCGAGGACGAGGTGCGCGCGTACCTCGCGGAGCAGAAGGTCATCAACGTCGCCAGCATCGGCCCGAACGGCCGCCCGCACCTCGCGCCGCTCTGGTACTTCCCGCACGAGGACGGCGTCGCGACCTGGACGTACGGCACGTCGCAGAAGGCGAAGAACCTCCGCCGCCTGCCGGAGGCGACCGTGCTGGTCGAGGACGGCGACAGCTACGAGAAGCTCCGCGGCGTCTCGTTCGAGGCCGACGTCGAGCTCGTCGAGGACGTCGACGAGGTCACCCGGATGGGGACGGCGCTGATGCAGCGCTACTCGGGAGCCAAGCCGGGTGACCCCGCACCGGCCGAGCTGCAGGCTTTCATCGCAGGTCAGGCCGCGAAACGCATCGGGCTGGTCTTCCGGCCGACCAAGGTCGTGAGCTGGAACCACGGCAAGCTCGGCGGGACGTACTGATCGGTAGGCAGTACTTCCAAGTAACTGTTACCTGAGGTAACGTCATCTGGGCAGGATCCCCGACGCAGCGGAGGCCGACAGATGACCGAGCGGTTCAAGGTCGTGATCGTGGGCACCGGGTTCTCCGGGCTCGGCCAGGCGATCCAGCTCGAGAAGGCCGGCATCCGGGACTACGTGATCCTGGAGAAGGCCACCGAGGTGGGCGGCACCTGGCGCGACAACTCCTACCCCGGGTGCGCGTGCGACGTGCAGTCGCACATGTACTCGTTCTCGTACGAGCAGAACCCGGGCTGGTCGCGGTCGTTCTCGCCGCAGCCGGAGATCTTCGACTACCTCAAGGGGGTCGCGGACAAGTACCGGCTGCGCGAGAAGATCCGCTTCGGCGTCGAGCTGACCGGCGCGCACTGGGACGAGGGCGAACGCCGCTGGACGGCGACCACGAAGGACGGCCGCGAGTTCGTCGCGCAGTTCCTCGTCTCCGGCGTCGGCGGCCTGCACATCCCGCAGCTCCCCGAGCTGCCCGGGATCGCGAACTTCCAGGGGCAGACCTGGCACTCCGCGCGCTGGAACCACGAGTACGACCTGCGCGGCAAGAAGGTCGCCGTGGTCGGCACCGGCGCCAGCGCCGTCCAGTTCGTGCCGAAGATCGCCCCGGACGTCGCCGAGTTGACGCTCTTCCAGCGGACGCCGCCGTGGATCATGCCCAAGCCCGACCACGCGATGCCGTCGTGGGCGCAGACGCTGTTCAAGCGCGTCCCGGGCACCCAGCGCCTCTACCGCAACGCGCTGTACTGGCTCCTCGAAGCGCGGGCCATCGGCTTCAACGGCCACCCGGCGATCATGAAGGCCGGCGAGCTGATCGCGAAGCGGAACATCGCGAAGGGCATCAAGGACCGCGCGCTGCGCAAGAAGGTCACGCCCGATTACACGATGGGCTGCAAGCGCGTCCTGATCTCCAACGACTACTACCCGGCGCTGGACCGGCCGAACGTCGAGGTGAACACCGACGGCATCCGCGAGGTCAAGGCGCACTCGATCGTCGACTCCGCGGGCGTCGAGCACGAGGTCGACGCGATCGTCTACGGCACCGGCTTCAAGGTGACCGACGCGCTGGAGTACCTCGACATCACCGGCGTCGACGGCCGCAACCTCGCCAAGGAGTGGGCGAGCGAGGGCATGCGGACGCACAAGGGCATTACCGTCTCCGGCTTCCCGAACCTGTTCTTCCTGCTGGGCCCGAACACCGCGCTCGGCCACAACTCCGTGGTGTTCATGATCGAGTCGCAGTCGCGGTACGTCGTCGACGCCATCAGGCTCGCCGATTCGCGCGGCGCCGCGGCGCTCGACGTCCGGCCGGGTGTGCAGGACGAGTTCCAGCGCGAAATCCAGGACCGGCTGGTCAAGGGCGTCTGGACGCAGGGCGGCTGCAAGAGCTGGTACCTCGACGCCCAGGGCGTGAACCGGACCATCTGGCCGGGCTTCACCTGGCGCTACTGGCTCCAGACCCGCAAGGTCGACCCGGCGGACTACGAGCTGTCCGGCCGGGCGTCATGACTTCGCAGGACGAGCAGGTCGTCCTGCAGGCCCGGAACGTCAAGTTCGGCTGGGCGGCGCTGCCGCTGCACTGGATCCCCGGCGAACCGCAGGCCACGCACACCATCAACGTGCTGCACCTGGCGCTGCCCGAGGGCGAGCGCTGGTTCGTCGAGGTGTTCAAGCAGGCGGTGCCGCTGATCCGCGACGAGCGGCTCAAGGAAGACGTCCTCGGCTTCATCGGCCAGGAGGCGGTGCACGCCGAGGCCCACGACGGCGCAGCCGCGCACCTCGAGGCGGCGGGTGTGCGGGTGCGGCCGTTCGTGGCGCAGATGGAGTGGCTGTTCCGGAAGCTGCTCGGCGACCGCGACCTGACCGGGAAGGCCGCCGAGGAGTGGCTGGTCGAGCGGCTCGGGATCATCGCCGCGATCGAGCACTACACGGCGTTCCTCGGCCAGTGGGTGCTCGACGCGCCCCTGGAGGACGCGGGCGCCGACCCGGTGATGCTGGACCTCCTGCGCTGGCACGGCGCCGAGGAGGTCGAGCACCGGTCGGTCGCGTTCGACCTGTTCATGCACCTCGACGGGCGCCACGGACGCCGGGTCCGCAGCATGGCCGCGGTGACGCCGGTGCTGGCCTGGGTCTTCGCCCGCGGCACGCGGTACCTGATGCGCAACGACCCGGCCCACCCCGGACGCGCGTCGCTGCGGGGGTACCGCCGGGCGGCCCGGCGCGGGTTGCTGCCGACCGGGCGTCAGCTGGTGCGGGAAATCCGGCCGTACTTCCGGAAGTCGTACCACCCGTCCGAGACCGGGAACACCGAGCAGGCGGTGGCCTACCTGGCGAGTTCGCCCGCGGCCCGGGCGGCGGAGTGACCCTCGGCCGGCCGACCCGGCTCGACGGCAGCGACCGCACCGACCACCTGATGTCCACTTTGGTGGGTGTCGTGGGCGTTTATCGCCGTTTGTCGCAATTCAGCGGTCGGCGGCGGCCGCCCGTGGCCACAGTGGACCGCGATCTTTCGCTGGTCGTCGAAACGATCCGGCCCGAAGCCGAGGGGGTCGTGAGCCTGCGTCTCGCGAACGGCGTCCCGCTCCCGGGCTGGCGGCCGGGCGCGCACCTCGATCTCGTGCTGCCGTCCGGCCTGACCAGGCAGTATTCGCTCTGCGGGGACCCGGGCGACCGCTCGCACTACCGGATCGCCGTCCGGAAGATCGGCGTCGCCTCAGCCGAGGTCCACGCGCTGGTGCCCGGCACCCGCGTCACCGCGCGCGGCCCGCGGACGGCCTTCCCGTTCGTCGGCGCCGGGCCGTTCCGGTTCATCGCCGGCGGCATCGGGATCACGCCGATCCTGCCGATGGTCCGCCGCTGCATCGCGGCGGGCGCGGACTGGCGGCTGGTCTACACCGGCCGCAGCCGGGAGTCGATGCCGTTCCTCGGGGAGCTGCCGGACGACGACCGCGTCTGGATCCGCCCCGACACCGAGTACGGCATCCCGGCGTCCGGCGCCGAGCTCCTGGCCGGGCTCCCGGACGGCGCGTCGGTCTACTGCTGCGGCCCGGTGCCGATGATCACCGGTGTCCGCACCGACCTGGCGCTGACCGCGGCCAAGGCCGTCCACTTCGAACGGTTCGCCCCGCCGCCGATCGTCGCCGGCGAGCCGTTCCTGCTGACTTTGCGCAGGTCAGGCGCGGTCTTGGCGGTGCCGGGCGACCGGAGCGCCCTCGACGTCCTGCGCGAGGCGCGTCCCGGGACGCCGTACTCCTGCCGGCAGGGCTTCTGCGGGACGTGCGCGGTGCCGACGGCCGACGGCGGGTCCATGCGGATCTGCGTCGACCGCGGCACCACCGTGCTCGACCTATGACTCCTGGGGCAGCCAGGCGCCGATCACCGGCTTGAACTCGCGGACGGTCCGCTGCGCGACGACGCCTTCCAGGTGGTACGGGTCCTGGTCGATCGTCTCCATGAGGTGCGCTTCGTCGTCGGCCTGGTACAGCGTGAGGCCGCCGGTGCCGTCCCCGAGCGGGCCGGCGACCGCGACGCGGCCCTCCGCGGCCAGCTTGCTCAGGAACTCGCGGTGGCGCGGCCGGACGTCCGGCATCTTCTCCTGGACGTAGGTGATTTCGACGAGGAACCAGGCCATGTGGATCTCCGGGGTCGGCGCGGGGTGGTCCGGTCCGACGCTACCCGTGTCACGGTTCTGTACCAGCATCCGATCTGTGGCACCGGCATCCGAACCCGATAGGCTGGGCGTGCGTCAGTACCTGTGTGAGCGCTGTGAATACCGTGAACCTGCTGACGCGGCACACCGTGCAAACCGGGGTCGAGAACAGGCAGGGGTTCATGCTCGAGGGCAATGCGGAACGCAGTGTCGAGGCGACCCTCGGCCACCTGCGGGTCATGGACGGTCCGGCCCCGGCGCAGACCGCCGCGCCACTGACCCTCGAAGACCTCTACCGCCAGCACCGCATGCGGCTGGTCCGGCTGGCGATTCTGCTGGTCGACGAGCCCGCGACCGCGGAAGACGTGGTCCAGGAGGCCTTCACCGGCCTGCACCGCAACTGGGGCCGGCTCCGGGACGCCGCGGCCGCGGTCGGCTACCTGCGCACCGCGGTCGTCAACGGGTCGCGCAGCGTGCTGCGCCGCCGCAAGACGGCCCGCGAGTACGTGCCCCCGCACGCGGTGAACGCGCGCTCCGCGGAGAGCCTCGCGATGCTCTCCAGCGAGCACCAGGCCGTGGTCAGCGCGCTGTCGAAGCTGCCGCCCCGCCAGCGCGAAGTGCTGGTGCTGCGGTACTACGGCGGGCTGAGCGAGGCCGAGATCTCTGAGGCCGCAGGTATCTCCAAGGGTACCGTTAAATCGACCGCCAGCCGGGCGCTCGAGGCACTCCAGAAGGCCATGCAAGCCCCACAGTGACCCGGGTGGACCATTCCGATCACTGAGTCGTATCACCATGCTTGGTCCAGACCAATATATGCTGGGGTGCGTGAGAGGCGCCGGAGATTTCGTGATCATGGGCGGCCGGGTCGCCGCCCCGGACCGTGTACTCGACGACGGCTGGGTCGCCGTCACCGACGGGCGGATCGCCGGCGTGGGTTCCGGGACCCCGCCGTCCGGCGAGCACGTGGACGTCGGAGGGGCACTGGTCGTGCCCGGGTTCATCGACACCCACTGCCACGGCGGGGGAGGTGCTTCGTTCACCTCCCTCGATCCCGACGAACTCCTGACGGCGGTGCGAGCGCACCGCCGTCACGGCACCACGACCATGCTGGCCAGCCTGGTTTCCGACCCGGTGGACATCCTGCGTGAGCAGGTCGCGGCGCTGCGTGAGCTCGTCCAGGACGGCGAGGTCGCGGGCATCCACCTGGAGGGGCCGTTCATCTCGAAGGCCCGCTGCGGGGCGCACGACCCCGAGACGCTGCTCGAACCGGACACCGGCACGGTCGAGAAGCTGCTGCGCGCGGGCCAGGGCGCGATCCGGATGGTCACCATCGCCCCCGAGCTGCACGGCGGCGTGAAGGCCGTCCGGCAGCTGGCCGAGTCCGGCGTCATCGCGGCCATCGGGCACACCGACGGCGTCGAGGAGCAGCTGCTGCCGGCGATCGACGCGGGCGCGACGGTGGCGACCCACCTGTTCAACGGCATGCGGCCGCTGCACCACCGCGAGCCCGGCCCGGTCGGCGCGCTGCTGGACGACGAGCGGATCACGATCGAGCTCATCTGCGACCTGGTCCACCTGCACCCGACGGTCGTCCGCCTGGCGGCGAAGCACGCAGGCCGCAACCGGACGGTCCTGATCACCGACGCGATGTCGGCCACGGACGCGGCGGACGGCCGCTACACGCTGGGCCGCCTCGAGGTCGACGTCCACGACGGCGTCGCCACCCTCGCGGACAACGGTTCGCTGGCCGGCAGCACCCTGACGATGGACACCGCCTTCCGCAATCTGGTCGGGGGTGCGAAACTCGGCATCCTCGACGCGGTGCACGCGACGTCGCAGCGGCCGGCCGAGCTGCTCGGCATCGCGGACCGGGCAGGCATGCTGTGCGCCGGTTACCAGGCCGACATCGTGGTCCTCGACCAGGACCTGCGGCCGGCGAAGGTGCTGCGGCGGGGAGAATGGGTCGCCGAGGTGGGAACGGCTACCTTGAGTACGTAGGTTTCTGCGAGCGGACGGGCGGAGATGAGCGAGCCGAAGGACCCCGAGCAGCTGCTGGCGGACGCCCTTCGCGCGCAAGCCGTCTTCGCGCCTTCCGCGGCCTCTCCGACCTCTTCGGCCTCGCCGAAGGAGCCGGCCACCGACGCGGTCCCGACCAGCGACCTGCCATCGGCGTACGGGCTGCTGTCGGGGGCGAGCGCGGACTCGCTGGAGCGCGAGCGCGCGGCACTGGACGCGGAAGCGCCGACGACGTTCGCCCCGCGGCCGCCGGAGCCGGTGCGGACGTCCGCGCAGCTGCCGGCGTACTGGATCTTGTTGCTGGCGGTGCTGCTGGGACTCGCCGCGGGGTCCGTGGTCGGCCTGCTGACCCTGGTCTGACCGGGTCTCAGTCACGACTCAGGGTGACCCTGTACCGTTTTCGAGGTGATTCTCGCCCAGAGCACGGTCAACACGATGTCGCTGCTGCCGTCATGGCTGGACCCGCAGCACCTGCTGAGCGGGCTGACGACACCGGTCATCGCGGTGCTGTGCCTGATCATCTTCATCGAGAGCAGCATCTTCCCGGTGCTGCCGGGTGACTCCCTGCTGTTCACGGCGGGCCTGTTCATCGCGAACGGCACCCTCGACGCGCCGTTGTGGCTGGTCTGCGTGCTGGTGACGGTCGCCGCGCTGCTCGGCAACGTGGTCGGCTACTACATCGGGTACTTCGTCGGGCCGAAACTGTTCAACCGGCCGGATTCGAAGTTCTTCAAGCGCGAGTACGTCGACAAGACGCACGAGTTCCTGGAGAAGCACGGCCCGAAGGCCGTGGTGCTGGCCCGGTTCGTCCCCTTCGTCCGCACGTTCATCACCTGGATCGCGGGCATCGGCCGCATGGACCCGAAGCGCTACTTCACGTACACGGTGATCGGCGGCATCCTGTGGGCCGCGGGCATCACGATCCTCGGCTCGCTGCTGGGCAACATCGCGTTCATCAAGGACAACGTCGACGCGATCTTCGTGCTGATCGTGCTGGTGTCGGTGGTCCCGATCGGGCTGGAGTACCTGAAGTCGCGGCGCGAGAAGAAGGCGCTGGCCGAAGCCGACCCCGAGGTCACTCAGCGAATCCCGCGCATCAAGGACTGAGGTCGGCGACACCCGGGCTGTCGGTCGGCAGCCCCAGCGCTTCGGCCACGGCCAGGAGGCGCTTGTCGTAGGTGACGAAGGACGTGAGCTGCCTGCCGAACACCGCGTGTGCGGTGGCGAGGTGGATGGCGTCCAACGAGCGGAGGTCCGGCGACGGGTAGGCGGCGGCGGTCCGGCGCACCACTTCGTCGATCTCGTACTTGGCGACCCGTGCCAGCACCGCGGGAACGTCGGTGAGCAATGCGGGGTCGCTGCGCAGGAGAGCCCTCGATACTTCGACCTCGGCCAACGTCGAGGTGACAAGCATGGTGCCCTGCCGTTCGTCCAGCCAGTCGACCAGGGTCGCACTCTCCGCCTCGTGCCGGATCAGCTTCACCAGCGCGGCGGTGTCCAGGTAGATCATCAGTACCGTTCGTCGTCACGCAGCTCGCGAACCATCTCCCCGGCTTCGAGGTCGGTCCGGACGGGTCCGTGCGGGCGCGGCATCGGCCCGGTCACCGAGGCCGGGTGCAGCTTTCCCGAAGCGATCAACGCCGAGACCGGACTCGGCTGCGCAGGAACGATACGGGCGATCACCGTGCCGCGTTCGGTGATCTCGACGTCCTCGCCGGCCTTGACCCTGGCCAGCACACCGGCGGTGTCCTGGTTCAGCTCACGCACAGCTACCTGGTTCATGAAACCAGTGTAGTACACGATCGTAGTACAACCTAGGTCATCGAGAACATCGAGCCCGGGTTGAACAGGTTCTCCGGGTCGAGCGCCCGCTTGATCTCCTGGTGCACCCGCAGCCCCACCGGCCCGATCTCCCGTGCCAGCCACTCGCGCTTGATCTTGCCGACGCCGTGCTCACCCGTCACCGTCCCGCCCAGCGACAGGCCCACCTCGAGGATCTCGTCGAACGCCCGCTGCGCCCGCTCGAACTCCGAGGGGTCGTCCGGCTGGTACACGATCGTCGGGTGCATGTTGCCGTCGCCGGCGTGGCCGACCACCGCGATGCGCAGCCCCACCTCGGAGCTGATCTTCTCGCAGCCGCGGATCAGCTCCGCGATGCGCGTCCGCGGCACGCACACGTCGTCGGTCAGCCACAGCCCGTACGTCTCCAGCGCCGTCAGGACCACCCGGCGAGCCTGGAGCAGCATCCGGCCTTCCTCGAGGTCCTCCGTCGTGTACGCCAGGTCCGCTCCGCAGTCGACGCAGATCTGCTCCAACGCCGCCAGCTCGCGGCGGGCCACCTCGCCGCCCGCGTCCGACTGGCCCAGCAGCAGGGCCTGGCAGTCCGACCCCGCGCCGAGGTCCGTCTTCAGGTACGCCTCCGACGCCTTGATCGACGACGCGTCCATGATCTCCAGCAGCGAGGGCACGAGCCCTTCGCGCACCACGCGCGCCACGGCCTCCCCGGCCGCTTCGGTCGTGCTGAAGCCCGCCACCAGCGTGGCCGGGGCCTGGGGCAGGGGCTTGAGCTGGACCGTCGCCTGCGTGATCACGCCGAGCGTGCCCTCGCTGCCCACGAACAGCCGCGCCAGGTCGTAGCCCGCGACGCCCTTCACCGTGCGGCGGCCGGTCTTCAGCAGTGATCCGTCGGCCAGGACGACCTCCAGGCCGAGCACCGAGTCCGTCGTCACGCCGTACTTCACGCAGCAGAGGCCGCCCGCGTTGGTCGACAGGTTGCCGCCGATCGTGCACCAGTCGTAGCTCGACGGGTCCGGCGGGTAGAACAGCCCGTGCTTCTCCACGGCGTTGCGGAAGTCCAGGTTGACCACGCCCGGCTGGACGACCGCCAGCCGGTTGCCCGCGTCGATCTCGACGATCTCGTTCAGCTTGGTCAGCGACAGCGTGACGCAGCCGTCGATGGCGTTCGCGGCACCGGACAGCCCGCTGCCCGCCCCGCGCGGGACGATCGGCACCTTCGCCTCGGCACACGCCTTCACCACCGCCTGCACCTGCTCGGTGTTCGCGGGCAGCACCACGGCGAGCGGCGTGCCCGACGGCGCCAGCGGCATCATGTCGCGCGCGTAGGACGCGGTGACGTCGGAGTCGGTGAGCACGGCGCTCTTGCCGAGCAGGTCGCGGAGCCGGGTGACCAAAGCTTCGTTGCTCATGGCCTCATCGTAAGCCCGGACAGTCCGCACTGCGGAAATCTTCTTTCGAAACCAGCCGTAACGGAGCAGTCAGCGGACCAGCCCCAGCAGCTTGTCGACGTGCACGGTGAGCAGCACGCGCTGGTCGGTCACCATCGCCTCGCGGTACTCGGTCCAGTCCGGATGCTCGCCCGCGGCGCGGCGGTAGTAGTCGACCAGCGCTTCCACCGTGTCGTCGTCCGGCGCCGCGGCCGGGGCGGTGAGCGAGGCGCGACCCTCGGCGACGACGTAGCTCCAGCCGTCCTCGCTGCCCACGTGGAACGTCACCCGCGGGTCGCGGCGCATGTTCTTCGTCTTCGCCCGGGTCTCGGTGATCGACGCGATGAACGTCGCGGACGCCGGGTCGTACAGGTAGGTGATGGTGGACAGCTGCGGCCGGCCGTCGCGGCGGATCGTCGCCAGGACGCCGTGGCGGCGGGCGGCGAGGAAGTCCTTCAACGCTGTGTCGTCGGTCATACCCCTCTCAACCCGCCGCGGCCGCCGTTGTTCCGAGGAGCAGCCCAGAGGAATCTTGCTTGCATACGACAACTAAAGTGTGTTCTGCCACAACACGAGGTACTCCGCTTGCATAACCGCTAGTGAAGGCACATCCTTGCCTGAGGCAACTAGTTGCAGCCGCCAACCAACGCCTTGAAGGATCAGTCATGGCAACGAACACCACCCGGCCCACGGCCGAGCTGGACCTCGCCGACCAGCTCGGGCACGAGCTCGTCCGCTTGGTCCGGCTGGTCAACAAGGCGAAGTCGCAGGTCTCCAAGCAGGGGCCGGACGGCATCGAACGGGCGGCGTACGCGATCCTCTTCACCCTCATCCACGAGGGCCCGCAGCGCACCAGCAAGCTCGCCGAGTCGCTCCACTCCGAGATCTCCACGATCAGCAGGCAGTCGAGCTCACTCGTGCAGCACGGGCTGGTCGAGCGCCAGGCCGACCCGGAAGACGGGCGGGCCTGCCTGCTCGCGCCGACGAGCGAAGGCATGCGGGTGTTCGAAGAGAACCGCAAGCAGCGCAACCAGTGGCTGGCCGAGGTGCTCGGGGACTGGACGGACGGGGACATCCAGACCTTGAACCGCCTCTTCGGCCGGCTCAACACAGGTATCGAGAACCACTCTCCACAGCTGGCCGACGCCCACGCGTCCGCCGGTGCACCGGCCAAGGGGGCCAACGCATGAGTACCACCACCGTCGAACAACCCGTGGCGAAGGAACCACCACGGCTGAGCCACCGCCAGATCGTGACGATCCTGAGCGGCCTGATGTGCGGCATGTTCCTGGCCGCGCTCGACCAGACGATCGTGGGTACCTCGATCGTCAAGATCGCCAACGACCTGCACGGCTTCGACCTGCAGGCCTGGGCGACCACGGCGTACCTGATCACCTCGACGATCGTCACGCCGATCTACGGCAAGCTCTCCGACATCTACGGCCGCAAGCCGTTCTACCTGACCGCGATCGGCATCTTCGTCGCCGGTTCGCTCGCCTCGACGTTCGCGCAGTCGATGTACCAGCTGGCCGCGTTCCGCGCGGTGCAGGGCCTCGGCGCCGGCGGTCTGATGTCGCTGGCCATGACCATCCTCGGCGACATCGTGCCGCCGCGGGAGCGGGCCAAGTACCAGGGTTACATCCTGGCCGTGTTCGGCCTCTCCACCGTGCTCGGCCCGGTGCTGGGCGGCTTCTTCGCCGGCATCGACTCGCTGGCCGGCCTGCACGGCTGGCGCTGGGTCTTCCTGATCAACGTCCCGATCGGCGTCGTCGCGCTGTTCGTCGTGGCCAAGGTGCTGAACGTGCCGCACACGCCGCACAAGCACAAGATCGACTGGTGGGGCGCGCTGACGATGATCGTCGCGGTCGTGCCGTTCCTGATCGTCGCCGAACAGGGCCAGAAGTGGGGTTGGGGCGACCAGAAGGCCATCTTCTGCTACGTCATCGGCGGCGTCGGCGTGATCGCGTTCATCGTGGTCGAGCGGTGGATGAAGGACGCCGCGCTGATCCCGCTGCGGCTGTTCAAGAACTCGACGTTCACCGTGGCGATCATCGGCGGTGTCATCGTCGGTGTCGCGATGTTCGGCGCGATCACCATGATCCCGCAGTTCATGCAGGTCGTGCAGGGCTACACGCCCACCGAGTCGGGTCTGCTGATGCTGCCGCTGATGGCGGGCATCATGCTCAGCTCGATCGTGTCCGGCCGGCTCACCGGGAAGACCGGGCGCTACAAGATCTTCCCGATCATCGGCACCATCCTGATCGCCGGTGGCGCGTTCTTCTTCGCCCAGGTCAAGTACGACTCGGAGCTGTGGCACCCGCTGGTCGCGGCGGCCATCATCGGCCTCGGCCTCGGCCAGTGCATGCAGACGCTGATCATCGCGGTGCAGAACGCGGGCCCGCGCAGCGACATGGGCGTCTCGACCGCGTCGGCGACGTTCTTCCGCCAGATCGGTGGTACCGCCGGTGTCGCGATCTTCCTGACGGTCCTGTTCAACACCCTGCTGCCCAACATCACCAAGGCGTTCGGCGGGCAGCTGCCGGCCGGCGCCGGCGCGGGCATCGGCAGCCTGTCGGAGAACACCAGCGGCATCCAGAACCTGCCCGAGGCGATCCGGACGCCGGTGCTGATCGGCTTCACCGAGTCGATCACGACGGTGTTCTACATCGCGGGTGCGGTGGCCCTGCTGGCCACGGTCGTCCTCCTGTTCATGAAGGAGATCCCGCTGACCAACGCGGCCCCGGCCGCGGCGGCCGTGGAAGGCGGCGAGGCGCTGCTCGACGACCACGCCGACGAGCCCACCGAGATCGTCGAGCCGGTGCGTCCGGTCGACCGCGAGCCCGCGCTCGTGGGCGGCGGCAAGCACGCGCTGAGCACCAACGGGCACGGCGACTACCAGGCCGTTTCCGGCGCGCTGCCGATCACGAACTCCGTCGGGCAGGCCGAGCTGGACGCGCCGGTCGGCGCGGGCGGCGTGCCGGTGACCGGCCACGTCCGCCGTCAGGACGGCACCCACGTGGCGGGCGCCGCGCTGACCCTGATCGACCAGCGCGGCCGCCAGGTCGCGCGGGCCACCGGCGGCGCCGACGGCAGCTACTCGGTGCCCAGCCAGGGCCCGGGCGCGTACGTGCTCATCGTGTCCGCGCACGGCCACCAGCCGCAGGCCTCCAGCGTCGTGATCAGCAACGGGCCGGCGACGGTCGACGTCACGCTCACCGGGTCCGGCGAGCTGACCGGCACCGTGCGGGCGGCCACCACCGGCCAGCCGCTGCCGAACGTGACGGTGACGCTGACCGACGGCCGCGGCGAGGTGAACGGCGCGTTCATCACGACCGCGGACGGCACCTACGCCTTCGTCGGGGTCGGCGCCGGGGCGTACACCCTGGTCGCCAGCGGCGCGGGCTACCGGCCGTTCGCGGTGACGCTCACCGTGCCCGACAGCGGCGTGCTGCGCCACGACGTCGAGCTCGCCAGCTCGGTGCTGCTGTCCGGCACCGCGCGGACCGAGGGCGACCGGGTGGTCCCGGACGCGCGGATCACCGTGCTCGACGCCGAAGGCAACGTGGCCGCGGTCGCGCGGACCGACGGCGAAGGCCGGTACCTGGTCAGCGACCTGCCCGCGGGCGCGTACACCGTGGTCGCGAGCGGCTACCCGCCGGCGACCAGCCAGGTGGAGCTGACCGGCGGCGAAGCGGACCACGACGTCCGGCTGAGCTACGACCAGGCCCTCGACGACCTGGTCGACCGGTCATGAGCGGTTTGCGCGCGACCTTCCGCACGGCCGAGGGCTGGGCGGTGGAGCACGCGGTGCTCACCGTCACCGACCCGGCCGGGCGGCAGGTCGCCCGGCAGGCGGCCGACGTTCGCGGCGAGGTCGTCACCGACGCGCTCACGCCGGGTGTGTACACGGCGGTCGTCACGGCGGCCGGGTACACCCCGGTCGCCCGGACGGCCCAGATCGCCTCGGACGGCAGCGGCTCGCTCGGCGACGTCGTGCTGGCCCCGGTCGCCGAGGCGATCGAGCTGCCGCCCGCCGGGCCGTGGGTGATCGACCCGATGCACACGTCGGTGGTCGCGACCGCGCGGCACCTGGGCATCGCGAGCATCAAGGCGCGGTTCCCGGACGTGTCCGGCCGGATCGAGATCGGCCGCCCGGCCGAGCGGTCGTCGGTGCACGCCGAGATCAAGGCGGCGAGCATCGACACCGGCATCCGGATGCGCGACGACCACCTGCGCTCGCCGGACTTCCTCGACGTCGACGTGCACCCGGTGATCACGTTCACCAGCACGGGGCTGCGCCAGCGCGGCGCGGACTCGTGGACGCTGCTGGGCGAGCTGACGCTGCACGGCGAGCGCCGCGAGGTCGAGCTCGAGCTGACCTACGGCGGCTGGGGCCCGGACCCGTGGGGCGGCGTGCGCGTCGCGTTCCACGCCGAGACGACGCTGCACCGGAACGACTTCGCGATCAACTACAGCGCGATGGTCCGCGCCGGTGTGGCGGCGGTCGGCACGACGGTGAAGATCGAGCTGGACGTCGAAGCGGTGCAGGGCGAGACGCTGCCGCAGTTCTGAGCGCTCGGATCGGAGGCCCTCTCACCGCTGGGTGAGGGGGCCTTCACCGGTTGTAGCACCTGAATATTCCGGACAGCTCGATTCGACCGTTCGCAGTGGGGTGTTCACCTCGGCCACGTAGGCTCGCGGGGTGAACGTCGTGAGCATCGAGGCCGCGGGCGTCGGCGTGAGCTGGCTGGACACCGCCGGCCCGCTGCTCGTCTGGGTGATCGTGCTGAGCTTCGTGCTGGTCGAGTGCGCGCTGATCATCGGGCTGTTCCTGCCCGGTGACTCGCTCCTGTTCGGGGCGGGCGTGGTGCTGGCCCAGCACGGTTCGGACGCCAACGCGTGGCTCCTGTCGGGGGCCGCGCTGATCGTCGCGGTCCTGGGCAACCAGATCGGCTACTACATCGGCCGCACGAGCGGCACGAAGCTGATCGCGCGCCGCGACGGCAAGGTCTTGAACCGGCAGGCCCTCGACCGGGCGCAGCGGTTCCTGGACCGCCGGGGGTTCTTCGCGATCGTGGCGGCCCGCTGGATCCCGTGGATCCGCACGCTGGCCCCGCTGATCGCGGGCGCGGCCCGGATGGACCCGCGCCGGTTCATGGCGGCGACGGCCCTCGGCGGGCTGCTGTGGGTGCCGACGCTGGTCCTGCTGGGGTACTACGGCGCGGGGCTGCTGGACGCCCTGCCGTGGCTGAAGACGGCGGCCCTGTGGGCCAGCATCGCGTTCTTCGTGGTCGGGACGGGGTACGGCGTGCTGCGGTACCGCCAGGAGATGCGCCGCCCGGTGGACGAGCGGGACGACGCCCGGGCCTGAGCCTCAGAGCTCCGGGTCCGCCCAGACCTCCAGCTGGATGCCGTCGGGGTCGCGGAAGACGACGACCCGCGAGCCTTCGAACGTGCGCGACGGCGCGACCGGCACGTAGGACACGCCGAACTCCTGCAGCCGGCTCTCCCACTCCGCCAGCTCGGCCGCCGAATGCACCCGGAACGCCACGTGGTCCAGGCCGGTCCGGCGCTCGTCGAAGCCGCGGCGGCCGGTGTCCGCGTGCTGGACCAGGACCACCGAAAACTCGTCGCCGGCGGAGCGCAGCACGACCTTGCGCAGGCCCGTGTCCGGCTCTTCGCGCCGGGTGACCTCCTCGAGGTCGAGGACCCGCACGTACCACGGCACGCTGCGGTCCACGTCGGTCACGGTGAGCGCGAGGTGGTGCACGGACATGAGTTTGGCCATGGCT
This sequence comes from Amycolatopsis sp. NPDC003861, assembly GCF_053605405.1. Taxonomy (NCBI): domain Bacteria; kingdom Bacillati; phylum Actinomycetota; class Actinomycetes; order Pseudonocardiales; family Pseudonocardiaceae; genus Amycolatopsis; species Amycolatopsis sp. NPDC003861. The sequence goes on along the minus strand of NZ_JBSGJD010000061.1, from coordinate 19,314 downwards.
TCCGAAGCCGTCCTTTCTCGTGGCGGCTCCCCAGAGTTGCACAGCGTTCGGCAGCCGAAACCGAGGTGACCAAGTCCGCGTCCGATCGTGATCTCCCCGTCTCCGGCCGTCCCAGCAGCCGGACGCCGGTGACCGAAGGTCATTCGCGTTATCCGGAGCGTGTCCAGGTGGTCACCGACCGCCGCCGACGTCCAGGACCGCGCCCGTTGTGAACGACGATGCCGCCGAGAGCAGGAACAACACCGCTTCCGCGATTTCCGCCGGTTCGCCCGGCCGCCCCAGCGGGATCTGCGGGGCGAGCCGGTCGAGGCGGTCCGGGAGGCCGGCGGCGTCGTGCAGGCCGGTGCGGATCATGCCCGGCCGGACGGCGTTCACCCGGATCCCGTCCGCCGCGACCTCCTGGGCCAGGCCGAACGTCAGCGTGTCCACCGCGGCCTTCGACGCCGCGTAGTGCACCCACTCCCCGGCCGAGCCGGTGCGGGCCGCCGTCGAGGAGATGTTCACGATCGCGCCGCCCTCGCCGCCGTGGCGGGTCGACATCCGCCGGACCGCCTCGCGGCAGCAGAGGAACACCCCCGTCACGTTCACGTCGAGGGTGCGCCGGACGACGTCGACCGCGTAGTCCTCGAGCCGGCCCGGGGTGTTGCCGACGATCGCCGCGTTGTTGACCAGGCCGGTCACCGGGCCCAGCTCGGCCGCCGCGTCGAACAGCGCGCGGACGTCGCCCTCGTCGGAGACGTCCGCGCGAACCGCCAGCGCCTGCCGTCCCGAGGCACGCACCTGCGCGGCGACGGCTTCCGCGGGTTCGGCGTCGCCCGAGTAGTTCACGACGACGTCGTACCCGCGCGCGGCGGCCAGCGTGCCGATGGCCGCGCCGATGCCCCGGCTGCCGCCGGTGACGATGAGCGTCAAATCGCGAAGTTGGCCAGCGGCAGGTTCTCCAGAACCAGGTCCGCGCGGTCCCGCGTCTGCGAGATGAGGTCGGCGTTGCGCTGGTCGGAACCGAGCGCGCGCTGCCGGGCTTCGACCAGCGAACGGCCGTAGCGGCGGTGGCGCGACACGAGCCGCTCGATGCGCTCGGGCTCGTCCGGGGCGAGGAACCAGGCCTCGGTGAGCAGCGGCCGGATCGCGCTCCACGGGTCGTCCGGGAGCAGCAGGTAGTTGCCCTCGGTGATCACGAGCTGGACCTCCGGCGGGACCGCGACGGCCCCGGCGATGGGTTCCTCGATTTCGCGGCGGAACTCCGGCGCGTACACCGTTTCGCGGCCTTCGGCGAGGCGGCGGATCAGGTGGTAGTAGCCCGCGGCGTCGAACGTGTCCGGGGCGCCCTTGCGCTCGGTGCGGCCCAGCCGGCGCAGCTCGACCTGCGCGAGGTGGAAGCCGTCCATGCCGACCACGGCCGCGCGCGAGCCGAGCGCGTTGGCCAGCGCCCAGGCGAGCGTGGTCTTGCCGGACGCGGGCGAGCCGATGATGCCGAGCACGTTGCGCTGCCCGCGCACGGTCAGCCCCTCGGCCCGGGCCAGCAGGTCGTCGAACGCCGTCATGTCCTGTTCCTTCCTGCGATCGCGGTCGTCCACGACCGCGGTCCCACATGCCGCACCCGTTCGGCGGCCACCTCGTTGGCGAAGCCGATCCAGTCCGTCACCGTCGGTTCGCGCGCCACGGCCACGGCGAGCGCGCCGTGCCAGACGTCGCCCGCCCCTAGTGTGTCCCGCGCTTCCACGGCCGCAACAGGCACCTCACCCGAGCCGCCGTCCGCAGTGGACCAGCGCACCGGGCGCGGCCCCGCGGTGGTGATGACGGTGGAGACGCCGCGCTCGTGCAGGCCGGGCCCGGGCGCGGTGAAGTGCGCGGAGCAGGCGGCCACGTCGACCAGGGGCAGCAGGTCGTCGAGCACGGGTTTCCAGCTGCCGGCGTCCAGCACGACCGGGGCTCGCGCGCCCCGCGCGGCCGCCAGCGCGAGTTCCGGGTAGTGACCATCCACGAGCACCACGTCCGCCTCCGGAAACGCCGCGTCGACGGGGAAGTCACGCCCGCCGGCGTTGCGGGAGACGACCGTGCGCTCGCCGTCGCGATCACGGACGGCCGCGGCGCTGACCGGCGGCGGGTCGGGCAGCTCCGGGGCCAGGTCGATCAGCCGGACGCCGTGGGCTTCGAGGTCGGCGCGGGCGAGCGCCGCCAGCGGGTGCGCACCGAGAACGGTCAGCAGGGTCGCTTCGGCGCCGAGCGCGGCCGCCGTCACCGCGGCGTTCGTCGCGGGCCCACCCGCGGCGACGTCCACCTGCAGCGACTGCACCTTCTCGCCCGGCGCCGGAAGCTCCTCGACCCGCTGGACCAGGTCCACCGTGCACAAGCCCGCCAGCAGCACCCTCACTGCAAGCCGGCCACGTGGGTCGCGGCGGCCGCCTCTTCGACTTCACCGTTCTCGTTGAGCCGCAACGCGCCGGTGAGCAGGCCGACGACCTGGTTCATCGAGTGCGTCTTCGGCGAGACGACCGCGACGCGCTTGCCGAGGCGGTGCACGTGGATGCGGTCGGCGATGTCGAACACGTGCGGCATGTTGTGGCTGATCAGCACGACCGGCAGGCCGCGGTCGCGGATCCGGCCGATCAGGTCGAGCACCTTGCCGGATTCGGCGACACCCAAAGCGGCGGTCGGCTCGTCCATGATCACGGCCTCGGTGCCGAACGCGGCCGCGCGGGCGACGGCGACCCCTTGGCGCTGGCCGCCGGAGAGCGTCTCGACGGGCTGGCTGATCGACTTGATGTTGATGCCCAGCTCGTCGAGGATCCGCTGCGCTTCCGACCGCATGGTGCCGGTGTCGAGCTTGCGGAACAGCCCGAGCGGGCCCTTGAGCCGCTTTTCCCGGCCCAGGAACATGTTCGACGCGATGTCGAGCGCCGGCGCGACCGCGAGGTCCTGGTACACCGTCTCGATGCCGTAGTGCCGGGCGTCCAACGGGGATTTGAAGTGGACGGTCCGTCCGTCCACTTTGATCTCACCCTCGTCCGGGATCACCGCGCCGGACAGGGCTTTGATGAGCGACGACTTCCCGGCGCCGTTGTCGCCGACCACCGCGAGCACCTCGCCGGGCAGCAGGTCGAAGTCGGCGCCGTCGATGGCGGTCACCCGGCCGTAGCGCTTGACCAGGCCGCGGGCCTGGAGGATCGGTTCGGTCATGACTGCTGCTGCCTCCGCGCGATCCGGTCCACCACGACGGCGGCGATGAGCAGGGCGCCGGTGGCGAGGTCCTGGTAGTTGCCGTCCACGTTCATCTGCGTCAGCCCGGACCGCAGCACGGCCACGACCAGCGCACCCATCAGCGTTCCGAGCACCGAGCCGCGGCCGCCGAAGAGGCTCGTCCCGCCGAGGACGACGGCGGTGATCGAGTCCAGGTTGCCGAGCTGGAACTGGTTCGGGTCGGCGTTCGGCGTCCGGCCGAGCGCCTGCCAGGCGGCGATGCCGAAGGTCAGCCCGGCCACGATGTAGACCGACAGCACCGTGCGGTTGACCTTGATGCCGGACAGCCGCGCGGACTCCGGCGCGTTGCCGACCGCGTAGACGTGCTTGCCCCACGCGGTTTTCGTGAGCGCGTACCAGACGCCGAGGTACATCAGCAGCGCCAGTGTCATGCCGTAGGTGATCGGGATGCCGCCGAAGAGGTAGCGCTTGGTGCCGAGCCACTGCAGCAGCCCGTCGGTCACCGGCACGGCCTGGCCGCCCGCGATCAGCTTCGACACCGCGGTGAGCATGGTGAACGTGCCGAGCGTGATGATGAACGCCGGCAGCTTGATCCGGGTCGCGAGCCCGCCGATGAAGATGCCGACGATGATCGTCAGGACGACGCCGGCGAGCAGTGCGACGAAGCCGTTCGTGCCGGCCGCGGCGAGCTTGGCCATGATCAGCGTCGCGACGACCATCGAGGCCGCGTTGGACAGGTCGATGCCCGCGATGAGGATGACGAGCGTCTGGCCCAGCGCGAGCGTCCCGACGACCAGGGACTGCTGGACCACGGTGGACAGGTTGTCGAGGTCGAAGAACGTGTCCGTGGCCAGGGAGAACACCACGATCGCGACGACCAGCGCGAGCGCCGGGCCGACCGCGGGCGCGCGGAGGAGGAAGTCGCCGAGCGACTCACGCTCCCTTGTGGACACTGTCGCCGTGGTCATTTGTTGCCTCCCCAGCAGTTCTGCAGGCCCCAGGCGGAGTCGTGGCTCTCGATGCCGGGCAGGGGCTTGTCGGTGATCACGGCGGACCCGGTGTTCACGAACCCGGACGGCTTCTTGCCGGTCTTCGCGTATTCGACGGCGGCGAGCACCCCCTGCTCGGCCATCTTCTTCGGGAACTGCATGACGGTGGCGGCGAACTGGCCGTCCTTGACGTTCTGGACGCCTTCGCAGCCGCCGTCGATCGAGCCCATGACGATCTGCCCGGTGAGGCCACGCGCCTTCAGCGCCGCGTATGCGCCGCGGCCCATCGGCTCGTTCATCGAGTAGACGGCGTTGATGTCGGTGCTGCGCTGCAGCAGGTTCTCCATGCCCTGCTGGGCCAGGCTCTGGTCGCCGTTGGCCGCGGTGTGACCCTTGATCTCCGGCGAGCCGTCGGTCAGCCCGATGCCCTTGAGGAAACCGCCGTGGCGCTGGGTGTCGACCGTGCTGCCCGCCGTGCCGTCGACCATCAGCAGCTTGGGCGGGACGCCGGCCAGCGCGGCCTTGACGTAGGCGCCCTGCTGCTCGCCGGCCGCGAAGTTGTCGGTGGCGAAGGTGGCGTCGACGGCGTCGGCCGGTTCGGTGGCGGTGTCGAGCGCGATGACCAGGACCCCGGCGTCGCGGGCGTCCTTGATCGCCTTGAGCACGCCGGTGGACGAGCTGGGCGTGATCAGGATGGTGTTCGCACCCTGCTGGCGGAGGTTCTCGATGGCCCGGACCTGGCCGTCGTTGTCACCGTCGAACTGGCCGGCGAGCGCGCTGAAGTCGGCGCCGTTGGCCTGCGCGGCCGCTCTGGCGGCGTTGCGGAGTTCCACGAAGTAGGGGTTGGTGTCGGTCTTGGTCACCAGGCCGACCTTCGCCTTGCCGCTCCCGCCCGTGTTGGTGTTGCCACCCCAGTGGCGCTCGACCGTGCACCCGGTCGTCGCGGCGAGGACGGCGGCCAGCGTGAGCGCGGCGAGACTTCGCTGTCTCATGGGTTCCAGCCTTTGTTCGTGTCGAGGCTTGCCGATGGTCGGGAAGGTAGACAGACTGCTCCCTGCGCGCAAGCGTTTGCGCAAACGCTTGCCGGAAAGGATGGGTATGCCCCAGTCGAAGTCTTCGCGGCCGACCCAGCGGGACATCGCCGAGCTCGCGGGCGTCTCGATCACCACCGTCTCGCACGTGGTGAACGGGACGCGCGCGGTCGCCGAGGACACCAAGGCGGCGGTGCTGCGGGCGATCGAGACGACCGGCTACACCGGCGACGCCATCGCGCGTTCGCTGGTCACCGGCGGGACCCGGTCGATCGGGATGGCGATCTCCCTGGTGGCCAACCCGTACTTCGCGACGCTGATGCAGGCGATCGAGCGCGAGGCGTCGCTGCACGGCTACACCGTCCTGCTGGCGGACACCCACGACGCGGCGGACACGGAGCGTGACACCGTGCGGGCGCTGCGCTCCCGTCGCGTCGACGGCCTGCTCATCACCCCGGCCCCCGGCGACGGCCCGGTGATCGGCGAGCTGGTGTCCCTCGACGTGCCGACCGTGCTGATCGACCGGCTGGCCACCCGCACCGACGTCGACCAGGTCGGCTCGGAGAACATCCAGGCGACCTCGGCGCTCACCGCGCACCTCGCCACGCTCGGGCACCGGCGGATCGGGATGATCAGCGGCGTACCGGGGTTGTCGACGAGCGAGGAGCGCGTGCTCGGCTACCGGCTGGGGCTCGGCCGGTCCGGCCTGACCTGGTCATCCGACCTCGTGGCCTGCGGAAACTCTTCGCGCGAGGGCGGTGCGCTGGCGTTGAGCACGCTGCTGGCGCTGCCCGAACCGCCGACGGCGCTGGTGGTCGGGAACGACAGCATGATGGTCGGCGTGCTGCACGAAGCGCGGCGGCGCGGGCTGCGGATCGGGCGCGACCTGCCGGTGGTGGTCTACGACGACGTCGAGTGGGCCGATCTGGTCGACCCGCCGCTGACGACGATGGCACAGCCGATCGAGGAGATCGGCCGGCAGGCGGTGCGGCTGCTGCTGGCCCGGATCAACGACCCGGCCCGCAAGGCCGAAACGGTGCGGCTGGCACCCACTCTGCGTCACCGCGAGTCGTGCGGGTGTCCACCGGTTCACTCACTTCAGTGAATCTGGGTTCCTGACACCTCCGCGCGGCCGTTCAGCGGATACGTTTCCGGCTGAGCGTCTGCGAGGGCTTATGACCGCACTTTCGCCGGACCTCCGGTTGTGGGACCCCCCGGTCACCTACCGGATCGGCGTCGCGATGGGGGTGCACGCGCACCCGAACTCGGGCGAGCTGCTGCGCGCGATCCGGGCGGCCGCGGCGCAGGCGGGGTGCGACGTCGTGCTCGCGGACACCGAAGACACGGTGGGCGAAGAAGCGGCGGTGGTGCGCGCCCTGCGCGCGGACCTGGTGGACGGCGTGCTCCTGGTGCCTTCGGCCGGCGACGAAGCGGTGGTCAACGGCCTGGTCCGGATGGGCGTGCCGACCGTGCTGGTCGACCGCGTGGCCGCCCGCAACGACGTCGACCAGGTCGGTACCGAGAACGTGCACGCGATGGCGTCGCTGGTCCGGCACCTGACCGACCGGCGGCACCGCAAGATCGGCCTGATTTCGGGCGACGAGGGCCTGGAGGTCAGCCGCGAGCGCATCCGCGGCTACCGGCTCGGCCTGGAGCAGGCGGGGTTGCGCTTCAACCGCGAGCTGGTGGAGAGCGGCTTCTCGAATCCGGGCGGAGCAACCCGCGCGACGGCCAAGCTCCTGGACGGCTGGCCCTCCCCGACGGCCCTGGTGGTGGCGGACGAGTCGATGCTGGTGGGCGTCCAGTACGAGGCCCACCGCCGCGGCATCCGCATCGGCTCGGAGCTGGCGGTGGTCGGCTACGGCGACATGGACTGGGCCCGCCGCGTGAGCCCGGCGGTGACGACCCTGGTCCAGCCGATCGCCGACCTCGGCCGCCGGGCGGTGCAGCTGCTGATGTCGAGGATGGCGGACCCGGACCGCCCCCCGGAGTCGGTGTGGCTGACCCCGAAATTCCTGCACGGCGCGTCCTGCGGGTGCTGATACTGGTGCGGTGATCCGCCTCGCGCACACCGCCGACCTGCCCCCAGCCGCCCGCACCCTGGTCCACGACGTCTTCGAGAACGATTTCACCGACGCCGACTGGGAGAACTCCCTCGGCGGCACCCACGCCCTCGCCTTCGAAGGCACCGACCTGGTCGGCCACGCCTCGCTGGTCCAACGACGGCTCCTGCACGGCGGGCGGGTGCTCCGAGCCGGGTACGTCGAGGCCGTGGCGGTGCGCGCGGACCAGCGTCGGCGAGGGCACGCGAGCGCGTTGATGGCCGCGTTGGAACGCCTGCTGCCCGGGTACGACCTCGGTGCGCTGAGCGCCGCGGAGAAGGCCGTGCCGCTGTACGAAGGCCGAGGCTGGCAGCAGTGGCGTGGCCCCACCTCCGCCCTGACCCCGGACGGCATCCAGCGCACCGAAGACGAGGACGGCGGCGTGTACGTGTTCCCCGGCCGGGTGTTCCTAGACCTCGACGGCGAGCTAACCGCCGACTGGCGGGCCGGCGACGTCTGGTGACAGCGTCGCCGCGGCTTCGAGGAGCATCCACGCGCCCACCTGGACCGACAGGTCGCGCTCCGGGGCGTCCTGCGGCAGCGGCCAAGACACCGGGCGGTCCCAGTACGCGCTGAACAACGGACCCTCCGGCGCGTCGAAAGCTCCCGACCAGCACGCCTCCGCCGACGTCAGGACCAGCGCCCGGGCCGTCGCCGCCTCCGGACCGGGCAACGCCTGCGCCGCCAGCGCCAAGTACCGCGCCAGGATCGCCGCGAACAACCCGCCGTCGCCGCCGCCCTGGCCGCGGATGACTCCTCCCGGTGCGAGGTGCTCCGCCACCGCCCGCACGGTTCGGGCCGCATTGTCCACTTCGGACAGCTCAAGGCAAGCGCCGAGGTAGACCCCTTGGCAGTACGTGTAGATGTGCTTCACCAGCTCGCCGGTGTCCGCTCGGATGCCGTCCCAGACCAAGCCGGACGCCGGATCGACCAAAGTGGACGTCAGCCAGGACGTCATCTCGCGGGCACGGACCACATTTCCCGATCGGGCGTGGAAGATCGCCGCCGGGCCGTTGGCCGGGGCGTTCTTGAAGTCGTCGCCGCGGCGCCACCAGATTCCGCCTCCGGCCGCCGACGTCCAGCCCGACAGCAGTTGCGTGTCGATCGCCGCCAACGCCGGGCCGACGTCGATGCCCAGTGACGAAACCCGTTGCAGGGCAAGGCCGAGCCAGGCGATGTCGTCGTAGTAGTCGTTGATCCACTTGCCGAAGTTGCGCAGCCGCACCGAACGCACGAAGGACCGGATCGAGGCCAAGCGCGCCGGCGAAGGCGCGCGCAGCTGGGCATCGACCAGTGTGTCCAGCAGGTGGGCCTGCCACCAGTAGTTCCAGTGCCAGTGCACGCGCTGGTCCAGCGCCGCCGGCCAGCGGCTGCGGCCGAGGACCGTGCCAGGCAGGGCCCACACCCGGCGCAGGTGGCGGGAAGTCACCGCGTGTTCCGCGGCCGAGACGTCCATGTCGCCATCGTGCCTTGCCGATCGACATACCGCTCGGTATGTTCAGTGGTCATGACGACCGCCCACGTCACCTGCCCGCTGTGCGAAGCCACCTGCGGGCTCGAAGTGACGCTCGACGCGAACCAGCAGGTCACCCGCGTCCGAGGGGACGAGCAGGACGTCTTCTCCCGGGGGTACATCTGCCCCAAGGGCGCGTCGCTCGGCGCACTGCACCACGACCCCGACCGGCTGACCGCCCCGCTGCTCAAGCGCGACGGCGAGTTCGTCGAGGTCAGCTGGCAGGAGGCCTACGACGAGATCGCCCGCCGCCTCCCGCCGATCCTCGAGCAGCACGGCCGGGACGCCGTCGCCGTCTACGCGGGCAACCCCGGCGTGCACAACATCGCGCTGACGCTCTACGGCCGCGTGCTCTACAAAGCCTTGGGCACCAAGAACTTCTACAGCGCCACCTCGGTCGACCAGCTGCCGAAGCACTACTCCGCCGGCACGATGTTCGGCGACCCGCTGGCCATCCCGGTGCCCGACCTCGACCGGACGCGGCACCTGCTGATCCTCGGCGCCAACCCGCTCGTCTCCAACGGCAGCCTGATGACCGCCCCGGACATCCGCGGTCGGCTGCGCGGGATCCGCGAGCGCGGCGGCAAGATCGTCGTCGTCGACCCACGCCGCACGCGCACCGCCCAGTTCGCCGACGAGCACCACGCGATCCGGCCCGGCACCGACGCGCTGCTGCTGTTCGCGCTGGTCAACGTCCTGTTCGCGGAGAACCTCGCCGACCCCGGCCGGCTGGCCGAGCATCTCAACGGCCTCGACGACGTCCGCGAACTGGCGCAGCCGTTCACGCCGGAGGCCGTCGCGCCGCGCACCGGCATCGACGCCGAGGCGATCCGCCGGATGGCCCGGGAGCTGACCTCGGAGAACGCCGTGGTCTACGGCCGGATCGGCACCACGACCCAGGCGTTCGGCACCACCGCGAGCTGGCTGGTCGACGTCCTCAACGTGCTCACCGGCCACCTCGACGCCCCGGGCGGCGCGATGTTCCCGCTGGCCGCGTGCCAGCCCACCGGGAACCGGCGGCCGTTCGCCGTCGGGCGCTGGCGCAGCCGGGTGCGCGGCCTGCCCGAGGTCGTCGGCGAACTGCCGGTCGCCACGCTCGCGGACGAAATCGAAACCCCGGGCGAAGGCCAGGTCCGCGCCCTGATCACGGTCAGCGGCAACCCCTGCCTCAGCACGCCGAACGCCGGACGGCTGGCCGCGGCCCTCGAAAGCCTCGACTTCATGATCTCCGTCGACGTCTACCTCAACGAGACGTCCCGCCACGCCGACGTCGTCCTGCCCGGCCCGTCACCGCTCGAGCGCCCGCACTTCGACCTGGCCTTCTACCAGCTGTCCATCCGCAACATCGCCAACTGGACCCCCGCGACGCTGCCGTCGGCGCTGCCCCAGGAGTGGGAGACCATGCTGCGGCTCACCGGCATCGTCACCGGTCAGGGCCCGGAGGCCGACGTCGCCGCGCTGGACGACTTCCTCGCGGCCGACGTCGCCCGCCGCGCCGGGCTGGCGGTCACCCACGACCGGACCGGGCCCGCGCGCCTGGTCGACCTGATGCTGCGCGCGGGGCCGTACGACGTCACGCTCGCCGACCTCGAAGCCGCGCCGCACGGCGTAGACTTCGGGCCGCTGAAGCCGCGGATCCCGGAGGTCCTCTGCACCGCGTCCGGCCGGATCGAACTGGCGCCCGGGCCGATCGTCGCCGACGTTCCGCGGCTGGCGGAAGAACTCGCGAAAACCGCGGACGACCTGGTGCTGATCGGACGGCGGCACCTGAGTTCGAACAACTCGTGGATGCACAACCTGGCGCCCCTGGTCCGCGGCGGCAACCGCTGCACGGTCCAGGTCCACCCGGTCGACGCGCGCCGCCTCGGCCTCACCGACGGCGGCCTCGCCTCGGTGACGTCCCGCGCCGGAAAGCTGCAGGTCCCGGTCGAGGTGACGGAGGACATCCGGCCGGGCGTGGTGAGCATCCCGCACGGCTGGGGCCACGACGCCGACGGCTCGCGGACGCGGGTGGCGCGCGCGAACCCCGGCGTGAATTCGAACGTCCTCACCGATGAGACAGTTCTGGACCGGCCGTCCGGAACGTCGGTGTTGAACGGCATCCCCGTCGAGGTCGCCCCCGCCTGACCCTTGACACCGCGGCGAGCCGTCGAGGATTCTGCGACCGGCATGTTTACGTGAACATCGGAGTTCGCATGGCTCGCCTTCGTCACTGCCTGCTCGCCCTCCTGCTCGTTCCCCTCTTCGCCGTCCCGCAGAGCGCGTCCGCGGCCACGAACAGCTTCCGCGGCGTCAACTGGGCGGACGCCCGCGACAACTACGTCGACGGCTGGGTGATCCCGACCGGCCTGACCGCCGGGGACAGCTACGACAGCGTCCGCGGCAAGGCCGACGGCATCATCACCGGCTTCCAGCAGAAGCTCGGCGCGAACACCGTGCGGCTGCCGATCAACCCGCAGAGCGTCGGTTCGGACTGGTGGGGGCGGTACAAGGGCGCCGCCGACTCGGCCCTGGCCCACGGCATGAAGGTCATCTTCGGCTACTGGGAGGCGAACAAGGACGGCTTCGTCGACGACACGAACGCCTGGAACACCATGTGGGACCAGGTGACCGCCGACTACGGCGGCAACGGCAACGTGTACTTCGAGCCGATGAACGAGCCGTTCGGCTACAGCCTGAACGCCTGGGTGTCGCTCTGCTCGACCTGGCTGTCCCGGCACTCGGCCATCCCGCGCGGCCGGGTGCTGATCAGCGGCACCGGCTACAACGACAACGTGACCGGCGTCGGCGCGGCGAGCGCGTTGACCGGCACCCTGCTTTCGCTGCACTTCTACGGCTTCTGGGCCTCGGACACGACCCGCTCGGCGTGGACCACGAACCTCAGCAACCGGCTCGGGGCGTACTCGTCGCGGACGATCATCGACGAGGCCGGCGCCCCGATGACCACCGGGCTGGACTACTCCGCCGGCCACCAGGACGGCAACAACTTCACCGCGTACTTCGCCGCCACCACGGATCTGGCGCGGTCCCGGCAGATGGGCGTCGTCTACTGGCCCGGCCTGCGCTCCGGGGACACCTACTCGATCACGCGCCAGAGCGGCAGCGGCCTGGAGACGAACAACGCGTCGGGCGTGGTGCAGCTGCGCTGGGGCTGGGGCCTGTAGGTCACCACGCGCGGCCGAGATCGGCGTGCTGCCGGATCCAGGCGTGCATGACGATCCCGGCCGCGACCCCGGCGTTGATCGAGCGGGTCGTGCCGAACTGGGCGATCGACACGGTGAGGGCCGACGCCGCCTGCGCTTCCGCGGAGAGGCCCGGCCCTTCCTGGCCGAACAGGAGGACGCACTCGCGCGGCAGCTCGGCCGTCTCGACCGGCTGGGAACCGGGTGTGTTGTCCACCCCGACGACGGCCAGCCCCCTCTCCCCGGCGAAAGCCGCCAGCCCGGTGACGTCGTCGTGGTGGCGCAGGTGCTGGTAACGGTCGGTCACCATGGCGCCGCGCCGGTTCCAGCGGCGGCGGCCGACGATGTGCACTTCGGCCGCGGCGAAGGCGTTGGCCGTCCGGACCACGGTGCCGATGTTGTGGTCGTGCTGGAAGTTCTCGATCGCGACGTGGAACGGGTGCCGCCGGGTGTCCACATCGGACACGATGGCCTCGCGGCGCCAGTAGCGGTAGGCGTCGACGACGTTGCGGCGGTCGCCGTCCCGCAGCAGCTCGGGGTCGTACCGCTCGTCCGCGGGCCACGCACCCGGCCACGGGCCGACGCCGACCTCTTCGCGGCTCACCCACTCGGTAGGTCCGGGTGTGGAATTCACCCGGTGATTGTCGCTCAGCCCAGGTGGACCGGGCGCACGTGGGTTTCCTCGTCGTGGCGGTGGCGCCACCGGTGGTAGACGCCGACGTACGAGTACGCGACCAGCACGACCGCGATGATCCCGATCGCCGGCAGCCACGACTGCGGGAAGACCGTGCCGTAGAGGTAGTAGGCGTTGAACCCGCCGGGCAGGTCGCCGAGGCCCTGCTGGTGGCGGAAGTAGTTCTCCAGCGCGGTGAGCGGGCACGGCACCGGGGTCACGTTCACCAGCACGCCCCAGGCCGCGGCGAACATGTGGACGAAGATCAGCTTCGGCCAGCGCCAGGCGACGAAGCCGCCCAACCCGATGAGCGCCAAGGCCAGGATGTGCACCACGACGGTCACGTCGGCCAGGAACTTCGCCATCGCACCCCCTCCACCGATCCCCCTACCAGCGACTTTACTCCGCTACGCGGATCCGGCCGCCCTCAAGAGTGCCCCGGCGTGTGATTTTTAACCCAGCGGAGCAACCCATTCACCTGCGCGGTGACGGAGGGGTTACACCGGGTGGGAATTCCGGTGGCCGCTTGACGGGGTACCGCGTCGGCTCCTCGTGCGGGTACTGGTCGGGCGCACCGTCCGGTTTCGTCCGGTTCGGGTCGGCTGGGCGTTGCGGTTCCGGCGGCTCCTCCATGCCCCGACGGTACGCCCGAGCCCACCGCCCGGCAGCCGGATTTCACTCGACGCGATCGCTGACGGCCGGCTCCTCGTCGCCCGCGATGTGGACGTCGGTGACGTTGATGTTCACCTCGACGACCTGCAGGCCGGTCATCTGCTCGATGGCCGTCACCACGTTGCGGCGCACCGAGCGCGCCAGCTCCGCGATGGGCACGCCGTACTCGACGAGCACCTGCAGGTCGACCGCCGCCTGCTTCTCGCCGACCTCCACCGACACGCCCTGGCCGACGCTGGCCGACGCGCCCGGGATGCGGTCGCGGAGGGCGCCGAACGCGCGGGCCGCGCCGCCGCCGAGGTCGTGCACGCCGTGGACTTCGCGCGTCGCCAGGCCGGCGATCTTCTGGACCACCGTGTCCGCGATGGTCGTGGTGCCCTGCTTGGTGACGAGTGCGGTCTCGGTCATGGTTCCTCCCTGGATGTCCTGCGCGGCAAGGCTTTCCGCCTTGTTCGTAGCTAAGGACACAAAGGACTGGAGACCCTCACTGTGACGTGGGTCTCGCGAACGCCGCGCCGTCGAGGTCGGTGACTTCCAGGCGCAGCCGCGCGTCTTCCCACGCCGTGCCGGCCAGCACCTTGCGCACGGCTTCGGCCGCCCGGTCGAGCAGCGGCGGGATGGGCAGCCGGGTCGCGATCAGCCGGATCCGGACCACCTCCGGGTTCAGGTCCACCGCCAGGCCGTCCCGGCCCACCGGCAGCACCGGGGTGGCCGGGCGGAGGCCGGCCACGTCCGCGAGGGCGCCGACGATCTTCTCGACGGCTTCGTCGGCGGTCACCGGGTTTCCGGCTCGATGTCCAGAATGGACACCGACACCTCGGCGACGACCAGGCCGGTCTGCTCGGCCACGACCCGCGTCACCGCGCGCTGGACCGCGCGGCCCACCGCGGCCGCCTGGTCGGCCGCCGCCGTGACCAGGTCGAGGTGGACCGTCACCCGGCCGTCGGTGGTGCGGACCCGGACGCCGTCCGACGGCGCCGGGTCGAGCCCCTTCCAACGCTGCCGGGCCGCGCGCGTCCACGCCGTCACCAGGCCGCGCAGGCCCGGTTCGAGGCGCACCACCCCCGGCGTCGTGATCGCCGCCCGCGCCGCCACACTGGCGATCACCGGATCGGCGATGACGTAGTCCACGCTCATTCCCCTGGCCCCCCGACCGTGTCTTCCCCGGCAGTGTCTTCCTCGAAGATGTCGTCCACGAGCAGGTCGAGCCGCACCAGCGTCAGGCCCACCCGGGCCGCGGCCGCCGCGGTCACCCGCTCCCGCACCTTCGCCAACGCTTCGCCGCCCGCGGCGTTCCGCAGGCTCACCGCGAGGGTGAGGTCCACCTCGACCCCGCCGGGGCCGGTCCGCACCCGGCAGCGCCGCGCCCGGACGCCGTCGACCGTGTCGGCCGCGTACCGCAGCACGGCCGCCACCGCCTGCTCGCTGACCTCGACGAACCCGGGCTCCGGGGTGGGCAGCGGCACCATCGAGCCGCGCCGCACCTCGGCCCGCACCGCCGACATGATCCGCCCGAACAGGTCCGGTGACGGCGTGTCCTCCTCGGCCAGCAGCTCGGACGTCGCTTCGCGCAACGCCAGCAGGCTCTCACGCGCGGCCGCGCAGTGCGGGCAGGTCAGCTCGTGCTCGTCGGCTGCCGCGTCCAGCCGTTCCCACACCTGCTCGACATCGCGTTCGCAGGGCAGTTCGTAGTCCGTCATCGCCATGGCTTCATCACCTCCGCCAGCTGGGCACGGGCGCGCGCGATCCGGCCGCGGACCGCGGTCGCGTTGACGCCGACGATTTCGCCGATCTCGTCGTAGGACCGGCCGTGCACTTCGCGCAGCAGCCAGCACGCCCGCTGTTCGGGCGTCAGCTGCGCCAGCGCCGCGTTCAAGGCGGCGAGCTGGCTGCTCACCTGCACGGCCCGCTCCGGCTGCAGATCGGCCCGCGGCGACTCGGCGGTGTCGAGGTCGACGTCGGCCTGCGGCTTGCGCGAGCGGATCGTGTTGAGACAGCGGTTCGTGGTGGCCCGGTAGAGCCAGCCGACGAACGCGGCGTCCTCGGTGAGCTGGCTCAGCTTGCGCCAGGCGTTCAGGAACACCTCCTGCACGACGTCCTCGGCGTCGCCGCGGTGGGCGAGCATCTTGACGGCGAGCCGGAACATCGGCCCCTGGTAGCGCAGCACGAGCTGTTCGTACGCCCGGACGTCGCCGTCCCGCGCGCGGCCGACGAGGGTCACGTCGTCGAGCGGCGTAGTCGTCGTCACGGCACCTCCTCGCAGGGAGGACACCGGCGGGCGGAAAACGTCACGCAGTGATTCTGGGTGACGGAGGTCACCGGGGCGACTCCGTGAGGTTCACGCGTCGCGGTGGTCCTTCCGGCGCAGGGTGCCCCGCCGGGGCGCCGCCGGAACGGGAGGTGCGCCATGTCGCTGGGCGACAAGATCAGCAACAAGGCCGAGGAGCTGGGCGGCAAGGCCAAGGAGGCCGCCGGCGACGCGACCGGCGACGAGCGGCTGCAGGCCGAGGGCCAGGCCGATCAGGCGAAGGCCGGGCTGAAGGACGCGGTCGAGAACGTCAAGGACGCCGCGAAGAAGCTGTTCGACAAGTGAGCCGGGCGGACCGGGGACCTGCGCGGTCCCCGGTCCGGCGGCACTCAGTCCAGGCCGAGGTCGTCCTTGCCGAGGATGTACCGGTACTCCAGGCCTTCCTTCTCGATGGCCTCGCGCGCGCCGGTGTCGCGGTCGACGACCGTCACCACGCCGACGACGTTCGCGCCCGCCTCGCGCAGCGCCTCGACCGCCGTCAGGACGCTGCCACCCGTCGTGGACGTGTCCTCGACCGCCAGCACGCGCTGGCCGCGGACCTCCATGCCCTCGATGCGGCGCTGCATGCCGTGTTCCTTGACCGCCTTGCGGACGACGAACGCGTCCAGCACGACGCCGTCGGAAGCCGCCGAGTGCAGCATCGCCAGCGCGACCGGGTCGGCGCCGAGCGTCAGGCCGCCGGCCGCCACGTAGTCCCAGTCCGCCGTGAGCTGGCGCAGGAGCTTGCCGATCAGCGGCGCGGCCGCGTGGTGCAGCGTCGCCCGCCGGAGGTCGATGTAGTAGTCGGCTTCCTTGCCGGACGCCAGGGTCACTTTTCCGTGCACCACGGAAAGATCGGTGACCAGCCTGGCCAGTTCGAGTTTCGCCGCTTGATCCAACCCGGGGTTCGCCACGGCCGTGAGTCTTACACACGGCCGGGATCACTCACCGACGGATGTGGCGTCGACCGCACGCCCGCGCGTCGCGGCCCAGGCCGGGACCAGGATCGCCACGAGCGCGAGCACCACGGCGATGGCGAGCACCGTCAGGTAGATCGCCACCGGGCCGGACGGCAGCAGCGAGCCGGTCACCACCAGGCAGAACGGCACGATCGCGCCGGCCGCGACGAGCGTCCCGAGCAGCACCGCGATGGTCGCGATCAGGCCGCCTTCGACTCCCGCCATGCGCAGCACCTGGCCGCGGGTGAAGCCGCTGAGCCGCTGCACCCCGAACTCGCGGCGCCGCCGCGCGGTGGCCGTCACCAGCGTGTTCACCACGGAAATCACCGTGTACGCGAGAATCATCCCGACGAGCAGGTAATTGACCCAGGCGCCGACCTCGTTGCCCTTCGCGTGCGCCGCGATCAGCGTGCCGCGGTCGCCGACGAGCACCGGCAGCCCGGCGGTCGCCTCGCGCAGGCGTGCCGTCAGCACCGCCGGGTCGACGCCGGGAGCGGCCTGGACCAGCAGCTGCGGGGCGAGCCCGAGGGTCGTGTGCGGGGCCAGCAGGTCCGCGGGCAGCACGAGCCGTTCGAACCCGGGACGCTGGTCGACGACGGCGGTGACGCGCACGTCCACCGGCGTACCGTCGCCGAGCCGCAGCGACAGCGTGTCGCCGACGCGGTGGCCGAGCGTCGACGGCACCTCGACGGCGTTCCCGGTCAGCTCGCTGACGCCCAGCGCGGGCCGGCCGTCGTCGTGCTGGCCCGAGTCGAACGGCTTCTCGACGAACACCGTGCTGGTGACGTACTCCGAGGCACTCGCGACCCCGGGGGTGGCGCGGACCCGGCCCAGCACGGACGGGTCGAGCCCGCCCGGGCCGGCCACGACGGCGTCCGCGCGCAGATCCTCGGTGTAGGCCTGGTTCGAGACGGCTTCCTGGGTGGTCTGCAGGTAGATGTTGGCGGTCGCGATGCCGACCGCGAGCATGATCGGGGTGACCGCGCCCGCCGCCCGCACCGCGCCGACCCGGGTGTTGCGCAGTGCGACCCGGCCGTTGACGCCGGTCAGCGCCTCCACCGGCCAGCGCAGCAGCGTCGCCATCAGCTTCGTCACGCCGGGGCTGATCGCCGCGAGCCCGAACGCCCACAGCATCACCGCCGGGCCGGCCGTGCTGGCCGCGACCGGGCCGGTCATCACCGCGACCGTGACGATGCCGAGTGCCGTCCCGCCGCCGAAGCACAGGATGGCGGTGATCAGCCGGATCGGCGTCAGCCAGCGGCGTTCGACGGCGGCTTCGGCGAGCGCCTCGGTCGGGCGGATCCGCGAAGCACGGCGTCCCGCCACGAAGGCCGCACCCACGACGGCCAGCAGCGACGCGCCCGCGGCGACCACCGCCGGCACCCAGCCCTGCTCGAACCGCAGCACGTCGGGGACGACGTGGTGGTCGGCGAGCTGACCGAACAGCCACTCCCCGAGCACCGGGCCGAGCGCCACCGCGCCACCGACGGCGAGCAGCGCGACGACCAGCGCCTCGCCGAGCACCATCCGCCGCAGCTGGCGCGGAGTGGTGCCGACCGCGCGCAGCAGCGCGAGTTCCCGCTGCCGCTGCTGCGTCGACAGCGTCAGCGTGCCCGCCACGACGAACACCATGACCATCGCCGAGAGCCCGCCCGAGACGGCGGCCAGCACGATCAGGTTCTCCCCGCTCTTGCCCGTCTCGGGGAACTCGAAGGCACCACGGTCGACGCCGGTCGCCACCACCCCGGCGTCCCCGACGGCCGCGGTCACGGCAGCGACGTCGCCGCCGAAGACGCCGATGGTGTCGAACCGGCCCGGGTGCCCGGACAGCCGTTCGGCGTCCGGAGCCGCGAAGAACACGGCCGCGTCCCGCATGGGCTGCGGGGCTTGCGCGATCCCGGAGATCCGGAACGGGCTGACCCTGCCGTGCGCGGCGATCGGCAGCGTGTCCCCGACGGCGAGCCCGAGCCCGGCATCGACGACGACCTCGCCCGGCTTCGGGGCGGCGCCCGTCAGCGTGTACGGCGTCAGCACGGCGGAATCCCACGCGTGCCCGAGAGCGCTCGCGGCGCCGATCTGCGCCGGGAAGCTGACCTCGCCGACGACGCCGGTGACGCCCGGAACCGCGCGCAGGCGGCCGGCCAGCGCCGCGTCGAGCCGGACGCGCTCGGGCAGGGTCGCGTTCTCGAACTTGTGCTTGTCGTCGGGTTCGAGGGTCGCCGGGTCGTCCTCGGGCAGCTCGATCGTCTGCTGCCCGCCGACCACGATCGGCGCCGCGGCCAGTCGCTGCACCGGCGTTTCGGACCGGATGCCGGTCTCCATCAGGCCACCGCACGCCGAGACGACCAGCGCGCCGAAGAACACGGCGACGAACGTCGCCAGGAAGCCGCCCTTGCGCAGGCGGAGGGTCCGCAGAGCCAGCTTGAACATCAGGCCGCCACCCGGCCCCAGGCCCCGAGGTGGGTCATCCGCTCGGCGACGGCTTCCGCGGTCGGCCGGGCCAGCCGCCCGGCGATCCGGCCGTCGGCCAGGAACACGACCTGGTCGGCGTAGGACGCGGCGACCGGGTCGTGCGTCACCATGATCACCGTCTGGCCCGACGACCGGACGGAGTCGCGCAGCAGGCCGAGCACCTCGGCGGCGGTGCGGGTGTCGAGCGCGCCGGTCGGCTCGTCGGCGAACAGCACGGCGGGGTTGGTGACCAG
>NZ_JBSGJD010000060.1:0-40971 GCF_053605405.1 Amycolatopsis sp. NPDC003861 | reverse complement strand
CGCTGGTCGGCGCCCGCGTCGGCGTGCCCCGCCTGCCGTGGGTGGCGTCGCTGCCCGACCTCGGCCTGCTCGAAGACGTGGCCAGTGACGTCTTCTGGTACTTCAACCGCAACGGCCTCCGGACCGAGACCGCCGAGCACGCACGCTGGGAGCGCCGGTACCCGAGCGGCCGGTTCACCCCGGAACCGAAGGGACCGGACTTGCGATCGCGACTGCGAGGCAGCCTGCTGGCCGGGGCGATCGGCGACGCGCTGGGCGCGAAGACGGAGTTCGACTCGATCGACCGGATCCGCGAGATCGCCGGGCCGGACGGCATCACCGACTTCATCCCGGCGTACGGCGGCGTCGGCCGGATCACCGACGACACGCAGATGACGCTCTTCACGCTCGAAGCGCTGATCCGGGCCCACGCCCAGCAGCGGAAGACCGGGTCCGCGGACGTCGTCCACTCGCTGCAGATGGCGTACCAGCGTTGGCTGCACACCCAGGGCGTCACGTGGGACCGCGCTCGCGGGCCGCAGTCGGCGGTCGAGGCGGCCGACGGCTGGCTGATCACCCACCAGGAGCTGTTCAGCCGGCGCGCACCGGGGCTCACCTGCTTCGGCGAGCTGGAGGCGTACGGCCGCTCGGGCGTCCGGGGCACCATCGACCGGCCGGTCAACAACTCGAAGGGCTGCGGCGGCGTGATGCGTGCGGCGCCGATCGCGCTGTGGTCGGACGACCTCGCCGAAGTGTTCCGGCTCGGCGCGGAAAGCGCGGCGCTGACCCACGGTCACCCGAGCGGGTATTTGTCGTCCGGGTGCTTTGCGGTGCTCATGCACGGGCTCCTGCACGGAAAGCCGCTGCTCGACGCGGTCGCGACCGCGCGCGCGGAACTCGTGAAGCACCCGGGGCACGAGGAGCAGAGCGCGGCGCTCGACGCGGCCTTGGCGATGGAGGGCCCGCCGACGCCGGAGAAGCTCGAACGGCTCGGGCAGGGCAACGTCGGCGAGACGGCGTTGTCGATGTCGGTGTACGTCGCGCTGGTGACCTCGGACGCCGACTCGGCGTTGCTCGCGGCGGTCAACCACAGCGGCGACAGCGACTCGACCGGTTCGGTCTGCGGCAACCTCGTCGGCGCGATGTACGGCGAGGAAGCCCTGCGGAAAAGCTGGCTCGAAAGGCTGGAACTCCGCGAAGTCATCGTCGGCCTGGCGGACGACGCGCTCACCGAGTTCGGCCCGGATGCGCCGGCCGACGACCGGTGGTTCGCTCGGTACCCGGTCGACTAGGTTGCTTGGGGCTACTGGGGACGGGGAGGACAAACGTGCGTTACCGGGTTGAGGTGGCCGAACGCCCGGACGGCCTGTATGCGACGTGGGGCGAGGGGACCTACCGCGCACAGCGGTCGACCACGGACGGCACCGTGCTGCTGTCCGTCTTGCCGGAGGAAGAGGCGCCGGAGGGCTTCGACAAGGAGTTCGAGGGCCGTCCGGCGAAGGTCGTCCCGGCGAGCGAGGTGCCGTCGACGTTCACGCTGCGGACCTTCGCCGAGTACGACGGCGAGGTCTTCGAGGTCGCGCCGGGCGACCGGCCGGAACTGACCCTGCGCTGGGTGCGTGACGACGCCGCGCGGGCGGCCCAGCTGGGCCTGACCGACTTCTCGGTCACCGTGCCGGCCAAGCAGGTCACCGCGCTGTGGCAGACGCGGCTGGACTTCACCGAGACGCCGGAGGCCCGTCCGCAGCCGGGCACCGGCGACCAGAACGCGCTGCTGCGCGCCATCGGCCGGACGCTGCTGCACACCGTGCCCGGCGGCTGGGCGCGCGTCGGCGCGCAGTTCCGGCAGGTCGGGGACTACGCCGAGATCGAGGTCCGCGCGGTCGGCGACGAGGACGGCCCGGTGTCGGTCTCGCTGCCCGCGGTGCCCCGGCTCGGCGGGCTCTTCGCGCGGCTGCGGGCGGCGATGTTCCAGGCCGAGGCGGGCACCTGGTTCCAGGGCACCTTCACCCTCGACGCGCAGTCGCAGTTCGACTTCGACTTCGACGCCGACCGCGAGCCGGACTGGCGGGTGCCGCCCAACGACGGCGGCCGTCCGTCGACCGCCGCCTACGAACTGGAGCTGGAGACCTACCCACGGACGCCGAAGCACCTGCCGTCGTGGCTGACGGCGAAGGCGGGACTGCCACTGGACGTCGCGTTCCGGCAGGCGCGGGTCACCGACTCGCACGTCGAGGGCGAGCGCCCGGTGGTCAACCGGCCGCCGGTGCCGCCGGACCAGGTCCGCGGCCTGCTCGACTACCTGTTCCGGGCGCCGGTCGCCCTGCACCGGCCGACGCCGCTGCCGGACATCTTCGGCGGCCCCGGGGCGAAGCCGGACGTGCCGAACGCGTTCCACACCGACGGCACCTGGATCTGGCCCGCCGCCGTGCCGCACTACCTGCGCAAGTACGGCGTGCCGCCGGAGCCGGAACTGGTCGAGCACGTGCGCGCAGTGGGATTTCGGCCGCCGTTCGTCGGGGAGCTCGTCCGTGCGACGGCCGAGGCGGAGGTCCTCGGCCGGCCGCGGCCGCCGCAGACGGCCGCCGACCTGCCGGACGAGCGTGCGCTGACCCGCGTGGCCCGTGGCGAGCCGGTCCGGAACCTGAAGGGCGCGGAGACCCTGGAGCTGCTCCAGCAGCGGCTCGCCGAGCACGGCGTGCCCGCCGCGGCCTACCGGATCGGCGCGAACGAGATCCCGGCCGAAGGCGTCTGGACGCTGCGCCGCGCGGAGAACGGCTGGGAGGTCTCGCGGCCGCCGTCCGACGAGCCGGTGGCGTTCGGCTCGCTCGGCGACGCCGCCCGGTTCCTGCTCGGCGTGCTGCTGATGCTGCCGCCGCGGCCGGCGGAGGAGTCCGACCAGCCCGCCGACTGGCCGATCCTGCCGATGCGCGGCGAACCGCCGTTGAACTTCTACCGCGGCAAGCGCCTGCTCACGCTGCCGCCGGGTACCACGGTCGTCCGGTACGGCACCGAGACCGGCAACCTGGTGCACGCCGACGGCTCGCGGTTCGTCGAGACGGCGCTGGCGTTCGAACGAGAACGCGAGAAGCGGCTCTACCGGGTGCAGCGCGCGATCCGCGTGCTGACCGGCGTGACGGCGCCGTGGGGCGGGATGCCGGGCGGAGCGGTCGCCTACCTGCTGCCGCGGCCGCTCGCCCAGCACGTCGAAACGGGCTCGCTCAGCAGGCAGTGATCAGGACGGCGGGCGACCACCAGTAGTCGGCGAGAGGAGTGACGTCGACCTCGGTGAAGCCCGCCGTCGTCAGCTGCTCGGCCCAGCCCGCGGCCGGGTGCTCCCAGTTCGTCCTCTGCTGCCCGGAGACGATCCCGAGCAGCACCGGCAGCAGGAAGCCCTGGGCGACCAGCGTGGCGTCTTCGCCGTACTCGGCGACACCCCGCTCGTAGCGCTCGACCAGCGACCGGAGGTGCTCCGGCGAGCCTTCCTCGAACTCGGGGACGTCGAACTCGGCCAGCACCAGCGTGCCGGTGCGCGGCTGCAATGCCCGCAGCACCTCGGCGCGCTGCTCCGGCTCGATGGACTGCAGCGCGAACGTCGACTGGACGAAGTCCCAGCCGAGGTCGTCGCGGGCCAGGAAGTCCTGCGCGGTCGACTGCCAGCACTGGGCCGAGGGCACCCGTTCGTGGACGCCTTCGAGGAGCGCGGCCGACGGCTCGACCAGGTCGATCCGCGGCGGGAGGTGCGAGGCCTGCTCCAGCGCGGGCACCACGGCGAGGCCGTCGCCGCAGCCCAGGTCGAGCAGTGATTCCGGTTTCGCGCTGTCGTACCGGGCGGCCAGCTCGGCGCTCAGCGCGCGGTACAGCTCGACGTTGCCGCCGCCGCGGATGAACGCCGTGAAGGCGCTGGGCTGGTCGTACACCGGCGCCGAGCCGTCACCGGCCAGGTAGGTCCGCAGTTCGTCCGCCAGCGTGGAGCCTTCCCGCCCGGCCTGGGCGGCCAGTTCGGCGGCCTGGTCGCGGTCGCCGGAGCGGTGGGCGGCGAGAGCGTCGGCGAGCAGCTCGATCGAGGTCATGGTCAGGAGATATCAGAACGGGACCCACAACGTCACTCGCGTGCCGCCTCCGGCGAGTCCCGACTCGACCAGCGACGTCCCGCCGACTTCGGCCAGCCGCGCGGTGATCGACTCGCTGATGCCGAACCCGGCCGGGTGGTCGGCCGCGCTGAAGCCGCTCCCGTGGTCGCGGGTGATCACCGCGATGCCGCCGTCGCGCTCCTCGACGCGGACCACCACCCGGTCGGTGCCGGAGTGCTTCATCGTGTTCCGCATCGCCTCGCGGACGGCGTCGCGGATGGCGATCTGGCGGACCTCCGACAGCGTGTCGTCGTCCAGTTCGGCCACCACGAGCTGGGCGCGCAGGCCGTCGCGGGCCATCTCGGCGGCGAGCGCGGCGAGCTTCTCGCCCAGCGGCCGCGCGCCGGCCTCGGCCCGCTCGGACGCCGCCGACTCGATCGTGTGCCGGATCTCCATCGCCTGCGCCCGCGCCAGCCGCTGGATCTCGACCAGCCGCTCGGCGGGGTCGCCCGGGCTGGACAAGGCCATCGCTTCCAGGGTCTGCAACACCGTGTCGTGCAGCCTCCGGTGCTGCTGGGCACGCTCGGCGAGCCGCCCATTGCGGGTGCCGTAGGCCAGGGCCAGGCGCGTGCCGAGACCGGTCAGCACCAGCGCGGCGGTGGCGAGGAAGAGCTCGGCGAGCAGCACGGAGTACGTCGAGAAGGCGGCCCCGGCCAGGAACCCGCCGGTGTTCAGCCGGTTCGCCAGCATCCGGAGCGGAAAGCTCAGCAGGCCGAACACCACGCCGCTCGGGAGGCCGAGCGCGAGCGTGAGCAGGCCGATCTCGCCGTAGAGGTGGACGCTGGTGACCGCGAGCGCGTCGAAGTACGCCGAGGTGGGCACGGTCAGCGCGATGAGCAGCGGCGAGAGCACGGTGAAGGCCAGGTCGACGGCCAGCAGCTTCCCGGCGTTGCGGCCGCTGAAGGGCGCCGAGCGGAACATCCAGCGCAGGCCGGTGACGTTCAGCGCCACCGACAGGAGCGTGAAGACCCCGACCGGCAGCAGCCCGGCCGTGCCGCGCTGGAGGACGTAGACGCCGAACTGGCCCGGCACCGCGAGCAGCCGGTACGCCAGCGGGATGAGCACGACGTACCGGGTGGCCCGCAGCAGCAGGCCGTCCCGCTCGGCCGGGTCGATCGGGCCGGACATCCGCGAGATGCGCCGCAGCGCGTGCATCGGCGCCGGGTCGGCGATCTCGGCGGGCAGCTCACTCGTGGCGGTGGCGATCGCGGGGGCGCCGCGCCTCAGCAGCGCCACCAGGAAGCTGCCCCCGCCCGCCACGGCTCACGCGTCCCCGACGCCGTTTTCCGCGGCCCACTTCTTCAGCTCGGCGACCGCCTCGTCGTGATCGAGCGGGCCGCGGTCCAGCCGGAGCTCCTTGAGGAACTTCCACGCCTTCCCGACGTCCGGCCCCGGCTTGAGGCCGAGCAGCTCCATGATCTGTTCGCCGTTGAGGTCCGGCCGGACCCGGTCGAGGTCCTCCTTGGCCTTGAGCGCGGCGATCCGGGCTTCGAGGTCGTCGTAGGTCGCCTGCAGCGCGGCCGCCTTCCGGCGGTTGCGGGTGGTGCAGTCGGCGCGGACCAGCTTGTGCAGCCGGGTCAGCAGGTGGCCGGCGTCGGTGACGTACCGGCGGACCGCCGAGTCCGTCCACTCGCCCTTGCCGTAACCGTGGAACCGCAGGTGGAGGAACACGAGCTGGGAGACGTCGTCGACGATCTCCTTCGAGAACTTCAGCGCCCGCAAGCGCTTGCGGGCCATCCGCGCGCCGACCACCTCGTGGTGGTGGAAGCTCACGCCGCCGCCGGGCTGGAACTCCCGGGTCGCCGGCTTGCCGACGTCGTGCAGCAGCGCCGCGAGCCGCAGGATGAGATCCGGCTCCGACGTCGGCTCGTGCGTCTTCTCCAGGTCGATCGCCTGGGCGAGCACGGTCAGCGAGTGCTGGTAGACGTCCTTGTGCTGGTGGTGCTCGTCGATCGCCAGCCGCATCCCGGGCACCTCGGGCAGCACCCGGTCGGCCAGCCCGGTGTCGACCAGCAGCTCCAGGCCGGGCCGCGGGTCGGCCGCCAGCAGCAGCTTCGACAGCTCGGCCTGCACCCGCTCGGCGGTGATCCGGTCGATCTCCTCCGCCATCGACGTCATCGCGTCGACCACCCGCGGCGCGGCGGTGAAGTCCAGCTGGGCGGCGAAGCGGGCGGCGCGCAGCATCCGCAGCGGATCGTCGGCGAACGACTCCTGCGGCGTCGCCGGGGTGTCCAGGACCCGCTCGCGCAGGGCACCGAGCCCGTCGTGCGGGTCGATGAACGTCTTGGACGCCAGCTCGACGGCCATCGCGTTGACCGTGAAGTCGCGGCGCAGCAGGTCGCCCTCGATGCTGTCGCCGAAGGTGACCTCGGGGTTGCGGCCGACGCGGTCGTAGCTGTCGGCGCGGAACGTCGTGATCTCGAGCTGCATGCCCTTCTTCGTCACGCCGACCGTGCCGAAGGCGATCCCGACGTCCCAGACCGCGTCGCCCCAGCCGCTGACGATCTTCAGCACCCGGTCCGGCCGCGCGTCGGTGGTGAAGTCGAGGTCACCGGAACTGCGGCCGAGCAGCGCGTCGCGGACGCTGCCGCCCACGAGGTACAGGCGGTGCCCCGCCCTGGCGAACCTTTCCGCCAGCTCCTCCGCCAGTGGCGAGACCTCCATCAGCCCCACCACCTGCTCGTCGACCACGTCGTTCACGAAAATCCCACTACGTTCCAGGTGCGATAGCTGCAGGCACCGCCGGACACGGACACGGAGAGCCAGCCTACCGGGGAGACCGTTTGCTCTAGCATCGCAGCATGTCTGGATCAGCCGGCCGCCCCGGCGCCTCGAAGCCGCGCAGGCGGCGCAGGCGTCAGCGCGGCAGGCGGCTGACCACGGTCGACGAGACGTCGGCCGGTGGTCTCGTGGTGGACGCCGACCGCGAACAGGCGGTGCTGATCGGCCGGCTCGACCGGCACGGCAGACTGCTGTGGTCGCTGCCCAAGGGCCACATCGAGGACGGGGAGACGGTGGAAGAGACGGCCGTGCGCGAGGTGAAGGAGGAAACCGGCATCTCCGCGCGCGTCCTGCGGCCACTGGGCACCATCGACTACTGGTTCGTGGCCGAGAAGCGGCGCATCCACAAGACCGTGCACCACTTCCTGCTCGAAGCGCTCGGCGGTGAGCTGTCCGACGAGGACGTCGAGGTCACCGAGGTGGCCTGGGTCCCGCTGGCCGAGCTGGAGACCAAACTCGCCTACTCCGACGAGCGCAAGCTCGTCCGGAAGGCCAGCCAGATGTACAAGGAACTTTTCGCGCGCCCGGACGTCCACGGACGAGACGAGCACGCCCCTGAGGGAGCCCCCGAGTGAAGCGGTTCGCCGCAACCTTCCTGTCCGTCCTCTTCCTGGCCGTCCCCGCCCTGGCCGGCGCCACGGTCGCCCAGGCGCAGGAGGGCGCGCGCCTGCGCATCGACCTGGCCGGGCTGAGCCCGCGGGTGATCACGACTTCGACGACGACGCTGACCGTCACCGGCACGGTGACCAACACCGGCGACCGCCGGGTCGCCAAGCCGCAGGTGCGGCTGCAGGTCGGGGACCGGGCGACGACCGAGCGCGGGGTCGGCGACGTGCTGTCCGGCGCCGTCGTCAAGGACACCCCGCTGACCGAGTTCACGTCGGTCGCCGACGTGCTGGAGCCGGGCCAGAGCGCGCCGCTGAACATCACCGTGCCGCTGACCGGGGCGCGGGCGGAGCGGTTCGCCCGCCCCGGCGTCTACCCGCTGCTGGTCAACGTCAACGGCACGCCGGAGTTCGGCGGGCCCGCGCGGCTGGGCGCGGTCAGCATGCTGATGCCGGTGCTGACCGGGCCGGGCAAGCAGGCCACCAGCCGCGGCGGCGCGCCGAGCATGACCCTGCTCTGGCCGCTGACCGGCAACATCCCGCACGTCTACGCGGCGCCGTACGGCAGCCCGCTGGTGCTGGCCGACGACCGGCTGGCCGGCGAGATCAGCGGGGACGGCCGGCTGAACGCGCTGGTCACGTCGGCGGCGTCGGCCGTGCGGACCAACTCGAACCTCGCCAAGTCGATGTGCTTCGCGCTCGACCCGGACCTGCTGGCCACGGTCGACGCGATGACCCGCGGCTACCTCGTCCACACGGACACGGGCAACGTCGACGGCAAGGGCGTCGAGGCCGCGAAGACGTGGTTGACCGAGCTCCGCGCGCTGGTCGGCAGCCGCTGTGTGGTGGCGCTGCCGTTCGCCGACACCGACCTCGACGCGCTCACCCGCATCCGGCCCGGCGACACCAGCCTGGTCACCCGGGCGGCCACCGGCGCGGCGACCATCCAGGAGCTGACCGACGTCACCCCGCAGGCCGGCGTGCTCTGGCCGGACGGCACGCCCAGCGCGTCGGTGCTCACCGCGCTGACCGAGGCCGGCGTCCGGACCGTGCTCACCGACGCGGGCAAGCTCCCGCCCGCCGCGGCCGGCGGCGGCGTCACCGTGCAGGGCAGCACCGTCCGCCTGCAGCCGACCGACTCGCTGATCTCCGCCGCGATGACGGGCGTCCCGACCGTGCCCGGCTCGGTCACCGTGCCGGCGACGACCGAGCGGGCGGTCGCGAGCCAGAACGGCCTCGGCGCCCTCGCCTTCCGCGCCGGGCTGGGCCAGACCGGCGGGCAGCGGCCGGACCACCTGCTGGTCGCGCCGCCGCGGCGCTGGGACGCCTCGCCCGAGGAGTTCACCACTTATTTGCAGCAGGTCAGCGACTTCCTGAGCGCGGGCGTGGTCACCTCGACGGGTCTGCCGGCGCTGCTCGCCGCCGAGCCGTCGGCCGCCGGCGCGGTCGGCGACAGCGGGACGGACCCGGCCGCGGGCGTCGACGCCGGCGTCGTCTCGACGTTGGCCGGGCTCGACGTCAAGGCCACCGGGCTGGCGTCCGCGATGCAGCTCGACCCGACCAAACGGGTGAAACCCGACGACGTCGTCGAGCCGATCCGGCTGGCCGAGCTGCGCGGCGCGTCCACGGCGTGGCGAGGCTTGCCGGCGGACGCGGCGACCACGAACGCCCAGGCCGAGCTGGCCGCGATCAGCGGGCGGGTGACCGTCTCGCAGCCGAAGCAGACCATCGCGCTGGCGTCCGGCAACTCGCCGCTGCCGGTGTACGTGAGCAACGACCTGCCGGTCGGGATCAACGCCCGGTTCACCCTCGACAACAACACGGGCCTGCGCCCGGAGGACGCGAAGGACTGGTTCTTCCCGGCGAGCGGTGGCAAGAACTACTTCCTGCCGGTGGAGGCGCTGCGGGCCGGCCGGTTCAGCGTCGATGTGTCGTTGAGCACGCCGACCGGTACCCCGCTCGGGTCATCCGCGCGGTTCGAACTGACGTCCACCGAGTACGGCGCGATCACCATCATCGCGACCGTAGCCGCAGGTGTGGCCCTGCTTCTGCTCGCTTCCCGGCGCATCTACCGGAGGGTGAAGGACGCCCGCGCGGGCCGCGACGTCGTGGCCTGATCGCTCGGCCTTTGAGTGTTCCGGGCGGTTCGCGATTACCCTTGGTCCGCACGTGCGCGGCACCGGGCCGCGGGCTGGAGTAGAGCACCGAGGATTGGGCACGCGTTGGAGAGAGAGCCGGGCTTACCACCCGAGCGTGCGGGTCGTCCTCGGCGCGAAGGCCCCCCGCCCCCGCAACGGGGCGACGGGCCGCCGCGGGGCTCGCAGCCGGTCCGCCGTCAGCAGCAGCCGCCGCCCCCGCCACCGGAGCGCGGCCGCCGCCAGCCACCCCGCAACGGCCACACCCGCCAGATGCCGGCGCCCGAGGACGCCACGGTCCGCGACCAGCGCCCGGTCCGCGACGACGCCCCGGCCCGCCGCCCCCGCGACGGCCAGCCACCCCGCGACGACCGCCGGGGCCGCGAAGACCGGCCCGCCCGCGAAGACCGCCGCGCCCGCACGCCGAGAGGGGACCGGCCCGCCCGGGACGACATGCCACCCCGCGGCGGCCGTCCAGCTTCGGACGACCCGCCACCTCGAGGCGACCGCGGCCGGGCCATCCCGGACGACCTGCCGCCTCGAGGCGACCGCCAGGCGCGCGGTGACCGAGCCCTCTCGGACGACCCGCCACCCCGCGGTCCCCGCGGCGACCGAGCCCTCACGGACGACCCGCCACCCCGCGGTCCCCGCGGCGACCGAGCCCTCACGGACGACCCGCCGCCCCGTGGCCCTCGTGGCGACCGGCCGATCCCGGATGAGCCGTCGGCTCGCGGCCCCCGAGCCGTGCCGGACGATCTGCCGCCCCGCGGTGACCGTCCGCCCCATGACAACCGCGGCCCGCGCGGTGACCGGCCCGGGCCGGACGAGCAGCGTGGCCCGCGGCGGGACCGTCCGGCGCCGGACGAGTTCCCGGCCCGCGAGGGCGGCCCCCGTGGCGAACGGCCGCGCGAAGACTGGCCCCGGGACGACCGCGGCCCGCACGACGACCGGGCCCTCCGCGAGGACCAGCGCCGGGTTCCGCCGCGAGGTGGCCAGCCGCCGCGTGGTGGCGGTCCGGCGCCGACGCGGGTCCAGCCGGTGCCGCCGAGTGGCGTGCCGCAGGGCAGCCCGCAGAGCGGTGCCCAGCCGGTTGCTCCACCGCCGGGCCTGCCGCCGCAAGGCGGGCCGCAGGTTCCGCCGCCCGGCCAGCCGCTGAGCGGCGCCCAACCGGTCATCTCACCCGGCAACCCGCAGCACGGCCCGCCGCAAAACGCCGCTCACCCGGCCGCGCCGTCGCAAGGCCAGCCGCCCCAAAGCGGGCAGGTTCCGCCGCCCGGCCAGCCACCCCAAAGCGGCCCCCAGGTTCCGCCGCCCGGGCAGCCCTTGAGCGGCGCCCAGCCGGTCATCTCACCCGGCAACCCGCAGCCCGGCCCGCCGCCAAGCGGTGCCCACCCGGCCGCGCCGCCCCAAGGCCAGCCACCCCAAAGCGGCCCTCAGGTTCCGCCGCCCGGCCAGCCCTTGAGCGGCGCCCAGCCGGTCATCTCGCCCGGCAACTCGCAGCCAGGCCCGTCGAGCGGTGCCCCGGCCGCGCCGCAGGGCGGCCCGCAGCAGGGCCCGCCGCAAGGTGGCCACCAAGGGCGGCTCCCGCAGCCGAACCCGCCCATGACCCCGCCGCCGGGCAGTCCGGCGCTCGGGCCGGGTACTCCGCCGCCGGGCACTCCGGTCCCGCCGCGCGGTCGCGGCTCGCGGCGTCCGACGCCCGTGCGGCCGTGGCAGGAGGAGGCCACGCAGGTCCAGCGCCCGCCGGATCCGGAGGCGACGCGGTTCATCCCGCGCACCGCCGGGGTGCCGATGAACTCGCGCTGGCCGGTCGCCGACCCCGACGTCATGCGGCCGTACGACGCGCTGGCCACCCAGGTCATGCCGGCGCTCAAGGGGCCGCTGGTCAAGCCCCGGCCGGACGGGGAAGCGCCGGATGCGCCGGCCAAGGCGCCGTCGCTGGCGAAGGCGTCCGGGCGGATGGCCATCGCGTCGCTGATCAGCCGGATCACCGGCTTCCTGTGGAAGCTGCTGCTGGTCGCCGCGATCGGGCAGGGCATCGCGAACGACTCGTTCAACGTCGCCAACACGATGCCGAACATCATCTTCGAGCTGCTGATGGGTGGCGTGCTCGCCAGCGTGGTGGTGCCGCTGCTGGTGCGTTCACAGGACGATCCCGACGGCGGCACGGCCTACACCCAGCGGCTCATCACGGTGGCGTTCTCGCTGCTGCTGGTCGGCACGGTGGTCGCGGTGATCGCGGCGCCGGCGTTCACGAGTCTCTACGTCGACTCGTCCGGCAAGGCGAGCGCGGACCTCACCACGGCGTTCGCCTACCTGCTGCTGCCCGAGATCTTCTTCTACGGCGTCTTCGCGCTGCTCTCGGCCGTGCTCAACGCCAAGCAGATCTTCGGGCCGACCGCCTGGGCGCCGGTGATCAACAACCTGGTCGTCATCTTCACGATCCTGGTCGTCTGGATCATGCCGGGCGACATCGACACCGCGAACGTGTCGATCACCGATCCGAAGGTGCTGACGCTGGGCATCGGCGTCACCGGCGGCATCGTCGCCCAGGCCGTGCTGCTGGTCCCGCCGCTGCTGCGGTCCGGTTTCCGGTTCAAGTGGCGCTGGGGCATCGACAAGCAGATGAAGGAGTTCGGCGGCCTCGCGCTCTGGATCCTCGGCTACGTCGCCGTCAGCCAGATCGGCTACACGATCAACACGCGCGTGCTGACCAGCGG
This sequence comes from Amycolatopsis sp. NPDC003861, assembly GCF_053605405.1. Taxonomy (NCBI): domain Bacteria; kingdom Bacillati; phylum Actinomycetota; class Actinomycetes; order Pseudonocardiales; family Pseudonocardiaceae; genus Amycolatopsis; species Amycolatopsis sp. NPDC003861. The sequence continues at coordinate 28,618 of NZ_JBSGJD010000060.1, read as the reverse complement.
CGCCCCCGGCGGGGTGACCGCGTACAGCAACGCCTGGTTGCTCTTCCAACTGCCGTACGGCGTCATCGGCGTCTCGCTGCTGACGGCGATCATGCCGCGGATGAGCCGGGCGGCCGCCGACGGCGACCACAAGAAGCTGATCGGCGACCTCTCCTACGCGTCCCGGATGTCGACGGTGATGCTCGTGCCGATCTCCGCGGTGATGACCGTGGTCGGCGGCTCGATCGGCATCGCGCTGTTCACCTTCGGCAAGGGCACGATCGACACCGCCGAGCGGCTCGGCGACGCGCTCGCGATCTCGGCGTTCGCGCTGCTGCCGTACGCGCTGGTGATGCTCCAGATGCGCGTGTTCTACGCGATGAAGGACGCCCGCACGCCGACGCTGATCATGATCGTGATGACGCTGGTCAAGGTGCCGCTGCTGTACCTGTGCCCGGTGCTCCTGTCGCCGGACAACGTCGTGCTCGGCGTGATGATGGTCAACGCGCTGACGTTCGTGGTCGGCGCGATCCTCGGCCAGGTTTGGCTGTGGGTGACGCTGGGCAACTTGCGCAGCAAGCGGGTGATCGGCGTGATTCTCTTCACGGTCGTGGCGAGCGCTCTCGGCGTCGGGGCCGCCTGGGTGGCCGGCCAGATCGTGCCGGACGCGTTCGGCCCGAAACTGGGCGCGTGGGTGAAGTTGTTCCTGCAGAGCATCGTCGGCATCGTCGTCTCGTTCGGCGTGCTGATGGTCCTGAAGGTCGAGGAGCTGAAACCGGCCACTTCGAGGTTCACCCGGTTGATCAAGCGCGGGTAACGATTGCGGTACGGAAGGCGACGACTCCCGCGTCGTATTCTGGGTAACCTTGGAGCGGGGAGCTAGCGGGAGAGTGCGGGTGGACACGAGGCGGAGCGAACAGGCGGGGGGTGCGAACCACGTGGGCAAGGCCCAGGTCGGATCGCTGGCCCCCGGGCGTGTGGTCGGCGACGGCCGCTACCGCCTCCTCGCGCAGTTCGGCGTGGACGAGCGGGGCGACGCGCACCTGTGGCGCGCCCGGGACGGGCAGCTGAAGCGGGACGTCGCGCTGACCCTGCTGGTCGGTGACCCGGCGGATCCCGAAGCCGCCCGGCTGGCCCGGCGGACGCTCGAACGCGCGACGCACGCGTCGAAGTTCGGCCACGGCGGCGTCGCCCGCGTGCTGGACGTGCTCGCCCTCGGCAGCGGCATCACCTCGAGCGAAGGCCTGCTCGGCGTCGTCGTCGCGGAGTGGACCAAGGGCAGTGACCTGGTCGACCTCGTGGCGCAGCGCCCGGTGGCGCCCGCCGCGGCCGCGCGGATGGTGCAGGCGCTGGCCGAAGCCGTCGAGCAGGCGCACCAGAACGGGCTCGTCCTCGGCCTCGACCACCCCCAGCGGCTGCGGCTGACGCCGAACGGCGCGCTCAAGCTCGCGTTCCCCGGCCCGCTGCCGGAGGCGACCCTGCGCGACGACGTCAAGGCGCTCGGCGCGGTCCTCTACCTGCTGCTGACCGGCCGCTGGGCGCTGCCCGGCGGCCCGCCCGCGATCCCGCCGGCCCCGATGACGCCGCAGGGCCGGATCGTCCCGCCGCGCCAGCTGGTGCCGACCGTCCCGGCCGACCTCTCGTCGCTGGCCGTCCGCACGATCGAGGACGGCGGCAACGGCGGCATCCGCACCAGCGCGGCCATCCTGCGCGTCCTCGACCAGGTGGCCGAGGAAGAGGAGCGGACCCAGCTGATCAAGGCGGTCGGCGGTGACCCGGCCGAGAGCGAAGGCACCGTCTGGACCACGAAGAAGCCGGTCAAGGACGTCGCCCGGCGGCGCAAGCTCGCCCTGGGCGTCACCGTGCTGGTGGTCGCGACCGTCGTCATCCTCGCCTGGGGCGGGCTGATGCTGATCAACGTCTTCCAGGGCGACTCCAAGGCGAGCGGGCCGACGATCAACGTCGCCCAGCCGCCGGCGTCGAGCCAGGGCGCGAGCCAGCCACCCGCGTCGTCGTCCGCGCCCGCCCCGCCGCCGGCGCCGAAGGTGGGCGACCCGGTGAAGCCGCAGGCCGTCGCCGTCTACAACCCGGAAGGCAAGGGCGACAACACCGGCCGGGCGAAGAACGCGATCGACGGCAACCCCGGCACGGTCTGGAAGACCGAGCAGTACAAGCAGCAGTTCCCGGTCATCAAGCCCGGGGTCGGGCTGGTCGTCACGTTCGCCGACGAGATCAACCTCAGCCAGGTGAAAGTCAGCGCCGGCACGCCGGGCACCAAGGTCGAGATCCGCTCGGCGACCGAAAAGAACCCCGACCTGGCCGACACGAAGGTGGTCGGCAACGGCGACCTGAAGGACGGCGACACGACGGTCCCGCTCGCGCAGCCGGTCCAGGGCAAGTACTTCATCGTCTGGATCACCGCGCTGGGTGGCGACGACGGCGAGTTCCTCACCCAGATCGGTGACCTGTCCTTCCTGCCTGCGGGGTGACGTACCCGACCGGGTCAGTAGGCTCTCCCGGGTGACAGCTGCAGCTCCCACGGATGCGGATCTGATAGCGGCTCACGCCGCGGGGGACCCCCATGCGTTCAGCGAACTCGTCCAGCGACATCGCGACCGCATGTGGGCGGTGGCCCTGCGCACGGTCCGCGACCCGGAAGAGGCCGCCGACGCGTTGCAGGACGCGTTCATCTCGGCGTTCCGCGCGGCCGGGAACTTCAGAGCGGAGTCGCAGGTCACGACCTGGCTGCACCGGATCGTGGTGAACGCCTGCCTCGACCGGATCCGCCGCCGCCAGGCGCGCCCGACCGTGCCCCTGCCGGAGACGGGCTTCAACGAGCCGGCCACGCCCCGCGACTCGATGGCCGAGCGGGAAACCAGCCTCCTCGTGCGCGAGGCCCTCGACCAGCTGCCCGAAGAGCAACGTGCCCCGATCGTGTTGGTCGACGTCGAGGGCTACTCCGTCGCCGAGACGGCGAAGATGCTCGGCATCGCCGAAGGCACCGTGAAGAGCCGGTGCGCGCGGGGCCGCGGGAAACTCGCGAAGGTTCTCGGGCACCTGCGGAACCCCGATGCGATTGCGAACGTCCCAACTCACGAAAGCAAACGGGCCGGGCGTCAGCCGGGTAGCGGGGAGGGACGATGACGGACGAAAGCCGGGGGATCGGGGGGACCATCGGTCCGCCCTGGTCTGTCGACGTGCTCGCCGACCTCCACGCCGGTGTCCTGGACGACACTCAGGCGGCGGAGCTGTGGCCGCTGGTCAACGCCGATCCCGAAGCCCGGGCGATCCTGGACGCCCTCGACGCGACGCAGGCCGATCTGGCCTCCCTCGCCGACGCGCCGGCCCCGGCGATGCCCGCGGAGTTCGCGGCCCGGCTGGACGCGGCCTTGGCCGCCGAAGCAGCCGCCGCCTTTCCCGCCGCGCAGGCGGCACCGCAGCAGGCCGGGTCCGGGAACGCCCCGGTGGTGGACCTCGCGGCGGCCCGGCGGCGCCGGAACAAGCGGCTCGGCTGGGCCGCCGGCGTCCTGACCGCGGCCGCGGCGGCGATCGTCGCCGTGACCATCGCGATCCCGAACACCCCGCAGCAGACGGGCACCCCGAACGTCGCGGCTCCGACGGGCCCCTCGGTGGGCAGTGACGGCGCCGGTGCGCAGGCCCTGGTCGGCAAGGCGATCGGCGTCCGCGACTTCGGCCCGCTGCAGAACGAGGACCGCCTGGACGCCTGCATCGCGGCCGCGGGCCTGGACCCGAAGGTGCGTCCCGAGGGCATCCGCCCGGTGAACGTCGGCGGCAAGGCCGGGGTGATGATCATCCTGACCACCGGCAAGCTCGCGCAGTTCCGCCTGGTGGCCTTCGGCGCCGACTGCGGGCCGGGAAATCCGGCCGTCCTGTTCGACAAGGTCGTCGGGGAGAAGTAGCGGCTGTCACCGTTGGGAACATGGCCACCTACGATCGTGTTGAGCCTGGTACAGGTCACTACGAGCGGAGGTCAACGGGTGGCTGCCGAGGAAATCAGGAACCTGATCGTCGTCGGGTCGGGTCCTGCCGGATACACCGCTGCCGTGTACGCGGCGCGGGCCCAGCTTGAACCGCTGGTGTTCGAGGGCACGCAGTTCGGCGGCGCGCTGATGACGACGACCGAGGTCGAGAACTTCCCCGGGTTCCGCGACGGCATCATGGGTCCGGACCTGATGGAGGAGATGCGCAAGCAGGCCGAGCGCTTCGGCGCCGAGCTGCGCGCGGAGGACGTCGAGTCGCTGGAGCTGACCGGGGACGTCAAGTACGTCACCGCGAACGGCAAGCGCTACGCCGCCCGCGCGGTCATCCTCGCCATGGGTGCCGCGGCGCGGTACCTGAACGTGCCCGGCGAGCAGGAGCTGCTCGGCCGCGGTGTGTCGGCCTGTGCGACCTGTGACGGCTTCTTCTTCCGCGACCACGACATCGTGGTCGCCGGCGGTGGCGACTCGGCGATGGAGGAGGCGACCTTCCTGACGAAGTTCGCGAAGTCCGTCACGATCGTGCACCGGCGCGACGAGTTCCGCGCGTCCAAGATCATGCTCGAGCGCGCCCGCGCGAACGAGAAGATCAAGTGGCAGCTGAACTCGCAGATCACCGGCGTGGTCGGCGACGGCAAGGTCGAGGGCCTGCAGCTCAAGGACACCAAGGACGGCTCCGAGTCGACGCTGGACGTGACCGGCTTCTTCGTCGCCATCGGGCACGACCCCCGCAGCCAGCTGGTGAAGGGCCAGGTCGACCTGGACGAGGACGGCTACGTCGTCACGAAGGGCAAGACGTCCTTCACCAACCTCGACGGCGTCTTCGCGGCCGGCGACCTGGTGGACCGCACGTACCGGCAGGCGATCACCGCCGCCGGCTCCGGGTGCAGCGCGGCGATCGACGCGGAACGATGGCTCGCGGAGCACGGCGAATCGGACGCGCACGAGGCGGCCGAGCTCGTCGGCGGCGGCTACGGCGCGGGCACCAACTGACTTACCGGCTTCCAACCATCCCTGAAGGAGAAACCCATGGCCAACACCGTCAAGGTGACCGACGCGACGTTCGTCGACGAGGTCCTGACCAGTGAAAAGCCCGTGCTGGTCGACTTCTGGGCCACCTGGTGCGGCCCGTGCAAGATGGTCGCCCCGGTGCTCGAGGAGATCGCGGCCGAAAACGGCGAGAAGCTGACCATCGCCAAGATCGACATCGACGAGAACCCGAACACTCCGCGTGACTACCAGGTGATGTCCATCCCGACGCTGATCCTGTTCCAGGGCGGCAAGCCGGTGAAGCAGATCGTGGGCGCGAAGCCGAAGGCCGCGCTGCTGTCGGACCTCGCCGACGTCCTCTGAACCGAACAAGCCCGGCGAACCCGGGGCCTGCGGGAATCCCCCGCGGGTCCCGGGTTTGTCGCGTTCGGGGGTATCTGCCACAGAGGAATTGAGTCGAGCGTGACAACGGCCACCGCGGGTACTCCACTAACGGGTTCTTGACGTACCTACCGGGCCTACGCTGTCACCCAGAGTTGGCAAGGCACAATAGAGGACCTGGGCTCGTCCCAGCGAGAGTTTTCCGAAAGTCCTGCCACGCACCGAGCCCCCGAATCGGTGCCTTAGGAAGAGCGAGGAGTGCATGCGGGTACTCCGCCGCGGTGACGCCGGTCCGGACGTCGCCGAGATCAGGTCCATCCTGGCCGGGATGGACCTGCTCCCGCCGGTCACCGGTACCGACGTCTACGACACGTTCGACGTCGCCGTCGAGCACGCCGTCCGTACCTTCCAGCAGCGCCGTGGGCTGATGACCGACGGCATCGTGGGTCCGGCGACGTTCCAGGCGCTCAAGGGCGCCAGCTACCACCTGGGCAGCCGCCCGCTGTCGTACATGATCGCCTCCCCGGTGCACGGCGATGACGTCTTCACGCTGCAGGAGCGGCTCACCGAGCTGGGCTTCGACGCCGGCCGCCCCGACGGCTACTTCGGCCCCGCCACCGAGCGCGCGCTCAAGACGTTCCAGCGCGACATGCGCCTGACGCCGGACGGCATGTGCGGCCCGGCCACCATCCGCGAGCTGCACCGCCTGTCCTCGCCGCGGGCCCGGGGCGGGCGCCCCGTGTTCCTGCGCGAGCAGGAGCAGGTGCGCCAAGCCGGTCCGCGACTGCGCGGCAAGCGCATCGTGATCGACCCGGGCCACGGCGGCGACGACCTCGGTGTGGTCGCCGGCGGCCTGCGCGAGGCCGACATCGCGTGGGACCTCGCCCGGCGGCTCGAAGGCCGGATGAAGGCCACCGGCATGGAGGCGCTGATCTCCCGCGGCCCGAACCACAGCCCCACCGAGCTCGAGCGGGCCAAGTTCGCCAACGACGCGGGCGCGGACCTGTTCCTTTCGCTGCACAGCGACAAGAACTCCTCGCCGCGCGCGCAGGGTGTCGCGAGCTTCCACTTCGGCAACGGCAACGGCACGACGTCCACGGTGGGCGAGCTGCTGGCCGGCTTCATCCAGCGCGAGGTCGCGGCCCGCACCGGCATGCTCGACTGCCGCACGCACTACAAGTCGTGGGACATCTTCACCCGCACCCGCTGCCCGGCGGTCCGGGTCGAGATCGGCTACCTGACGAACCCGGACGACGCCCGCAAGCTCGGCGACCCGGCGTTCCGCGACATCGTCGCGGAGGGCATCCTGATCGCCGTCAAGCGCCTGTACCTGCTCGGCGAAGGCGACCAGCCGACGGGCACGTTCACGTTCGCGGACGTCCTGGCGCACGAGCTGGCCAAGGCCGAATAGGGCTCGACCACAACCCCTAGCGGCTCTCCTTCACTTGCCCCACCACCCCTGGGGACGCGCGCGCCGCGTCCCCAGGTTTCGGGGCAGTTCTCCACAGGTTTTCCACCGCTCCTATCAGCGCTCTGTGGATAACTCGGCACTTCTTCCACAGTTGTGCACACACGCCTTCCGGGCGTGCCGAAGCACAGGCGCAAACGTTTGCGGGGACGGATTCAGGCGCGGCCGAGGCTCGGCTCGGCGGTGGTGATCGTCACCTGGCCGAGCAGCCGCTCGAGGGCCGCCTCGACGTCTTCCTTCCAGGTGATCGCCGACCGCAGTTCGAGGCGCAGGCGGGGCCACTTCTGGTGCGGGCGGACCGTCTTGAAGCCCACGCTTTGGAGGAAGGCTGCCGGCAGCACACAGCTGTGGCCACCGTCCGGGTCGGCTTCGTCGGGCCGGGCGTCGCCGAACGCCTCGATGGCCCGGACGCCGCGCTTGGTCAGGTCCTTGGCGACCGCCTGGACGAGCATCCGGCCCAGCCCACCGCCGCGGAACTCCGGCAGCACCTGGAACGAGGTCAGCAGGACGGCGTCGGCGCTCGGCGGCGACGTCGGGAAGGCCAGCGCGCGCGGGACGGCGTTCGGCGGGGCGTACAGCACGAACCCGACCGGCAGCGTGTCGCTGTAGACGATCCGGCCGCAGGAACCCCACTCGAGCAGCACGCTCGACACCCAGGCTTCCTTCTCGACCTCAGTCGCGCCGAACTCCTCGGCCTGGTGCTTCAAGTGCGGGGCGAGTTCCCAGTACACGCACCGGCGGCAGCTCTTCGGCAGGTGCTCCAGGTTGTCCAGTGTGACGCCCACGACGCGACGTGACACCCGCGACCTCCCTGACCTGCGCTCCCGACCGGCGGCCCGCTCGTCAGGCCGCGCGCGATCCACGGCACGAACACGGGAGCCACGGTCGAGGATAGGCCGATGTGACGAGCACCGAAAGGCCAGGGGGTCCTGATGGGTGCCCGGTTACACTCGATGGGATCTACCAGCTCCCGCGGGAGTGACCGTGTCCGCCTAGCCCCGGGTGAACGTCGATGACCGAGAACCGCCCCAGCAAGCCGCACAGTGGTCTTCAGAAACACAGCGGCCGCCAGAACCTCGACCCGCACCTGGAGCGGTACGCCGCGCGCACCGCCGGGATGACCGCCTCCGAGATCCGGGCGCTGTTCGCGGTGGCCAGCCGGCCCGAGGTGGTTTCGCTGGCCGGCGGCATGCCCAACCTCGCCGCGCTCCCGCTCGACACGCTGTCGGCGCAGGTGGCCGAGATCATCGCCGAAGACGGCCTGGTGGCCCTGCAGTACGGCTCGGCGCACGGCATCCCGGTGCTGCGCGAGCAGATCTGCGAAATCATGGCCCTGGAGGGCATCAAGGCGCACCCGGACGACGTCGTGGTGACCGTCGGCTCGCAGATGGGCCTGGACATGGTCACGCGGCTGTTCTGCGACCCGGGTGACGTCGTGATCGCCGAGGGCCCGTCGTACGTCGGCGCGCTGGGCTCGTTCGCCGCCTACCAGGCGCAGGTCGTGCACGTCGAGATGGACGATCGCGGCCTGGTGCCGGAGCTGCTGCGGGAAGCGCTCGACCGGACGAAGAAGGCCGGCCGCCGGGTCAAGTTCCTCTACACGATCCCGAACTTCCACAACCCCGCCGGCGTCACGCTGGCCGTCGAGCGCCGCGCGGAGATCCTGGAGATCTGCCGCGAGCACGGCGTCCTGGTCGTCGAAGACAACCCATACGGGTTGCTCGGCTTCGACGGGCAGACGTACCCGGCGCTGCGGTCGACCGACCCCGACAACGTCGTGTACCTCGGCTCGTTCTCGAAGACGTTCGCCTCCGGCCTGCGCGTCGGCTGGGTGCTGGCGCCGCACGCGGTGCGCGAGAAGCTCGTGCTGGCCGCGGAGTCGGCGACGCTGTGCCCGCCGACGTTCAACCAGATGATCGTGTCGCGCTACCTGGCCACGCACGACTGGAAGGGCCAGATCAAGAAGTTCCGCGAGAACTACCGCGAGCGGCGGGACGCGATCCTCTCCGCGCTCGACCAGTACCTGCCGCCGGGCTGCTCGTGGACCAAGCCGGACGGCGGGTTCTACGTCTGGGTGACGGTGCCGGAAGGCGTCGACACGAAGGCGATGCTGCCGCGCGCGGTGACCGCCCGGGTGGCGTACGCGTCCGGCACCGGCTTCTACGCCGACGGGTTCGGCAGCCGCCAGATGCGGCTGTCCTACTGCTACCCGACCCCGGAACGCATCCGCGAAGGCGTTCGGCGGCTGGCGGCCGTGCTGGAGTCCGAAATGGACCTCGCCCGCACCTTCGGTAACGTGAGCGCGCGCCAGATCCAGGGGCCGCAGACGCCCTCCCCGGACACCGTCTGATCGACGCACCCGGGGCTAGCTAAGGAGTTTCCACGGTGGTCGATCGTACCGTTGCCGTGCTCGCCGGCGGGCTCTCGCACGAACGCGACGTCTCCCTGAGGTCCGGGCGGCGGCTGTCCGCGGCACTCAAGTCCGAGGGCTTCGGCATCGAGGAGTGGGACACCGACGGCGGCCTGCTGGAGCGGCTGCGCACCCAGCGGCCGGACGCGGTGGTCGTCGCGCTGCACGGCGGCGAGGGCGAGAACGGCTCGGTGCAGACGGTGCTGGAGATGCTGGACGTGCCGTTCGTCGGCACCGGCTCCCAGGGCTGCCGCCGCGCGTGGGACAAGCCGACCGCGAAGGCGTTACTGCAGAACGCCGGGTTCGTGACGCCGGGCTGGGTCGTGCTGCCGCACAGCACGTTCCGCGAGCTCGGGGCCCAGGCGGTGCTCGACGCGATGGTCGAGACGCTCGGCCTGCCGCTGATCCTCAAGCCGGACCAGGGCGGCTCGGCGCTCGGCACGCAGGTGGTCCGCGAGGCGGCGGAACTGCCGGCCGCGATGGTCGGCTGCTTCGCCTACGGCGACACCGTGCTCGCCGAGCGGTTCGTGGACGGCGTCGAGGTGGCCGTGACGGTCATCGAGGGCGAGGACGGGCCCGAGGCCCTGCCCGCGGTCGAGATCGTCCCGGAGAGCGGCGTGTACGACTACACGGCCCGCTACACCGCCGGCCTGACCGACTTCTTCACCCCGGCCCGGCTCGACGACGCCGCGGCCAAGGCGGTGGCCGAGTTGGCCGTCGCCGCGCACCGCGTGCTCGGCCTCCGCGACATCTCCCGCACCGACGCGATCGTCGCCCCGGACGGCACGGTCCACTTCCTCGAAGTGAACCCGTCGCCGGGTCTCACCGAGACGTCGACCGTTCCGATGGCCATCGACGCGGCGGGCAAGTCGCTCGGCACGGTGTTCGCCGATCTGATCGCGCGGGCGATTTCTCGCTGACCCCTCGCACGCGAAAGGCCGCCTCGGAACCTCCGTGGCGGCCTTTTTCGTGTGATCACTTCGCGTGTTCGTCACGGCTGCGATGAGCAATCATCACCGTGACGAAACACCCTGGGGTGATCCCTAATCGGTTTTCGGTGTCTGATTTGCCCCGTTCGCGTCGATGATCGCGACGATCCGTTCGAGGTCGTCGACCGACCCGAATTCGAGCGTGATCCGGCCCTTGCGGCGGCCGAGGTCGACCTTCACGCGGGTGTCGAAGCGGTCCGAAAGCCGGTTCGCGAGTTCCTGCAACCCCGGCGCCTGGATCGGCTTGCGCGGCGCGGGCTTCGGCTTGGCCGGCTTCTCGCTCTTCTTGAGCGTGACGGCTTCCTCGGTCGCCCGGACCGACATGCCTTCCGCGACGATGCGCGCGGCGAGCTCCTCCTGGCTGTCGGCGTCCTCCAGCGACAGCAACGCGCGCGCGTGCCCGGCGGACAGGACGCCCGCGGCCACCCGGCGCTGCACCGGCAGGGGGAGCTTGAGGAGCCGGATGGTGTTGGTGATGACCGGGCGGCTGCGGCCGATCCGGCTCGCCAGCTCCTCGTGCGTGACCGCGAACTCGTCGAGCAGCTGCTGGTATGCCGCCGCCTCTTCGAGCGGGTTCAGCTGGACGCGGTGGATGTTCTCCAGGAGCGCGTCGCGCAGCATCGACTCGTCGGCGGTCTGCCGGACGATGGCCGGGATCGCGTCGAGCTCCGCCTGCTGCGAAGCACGCAGCCGGCGCTCGCCCATGACGAGCTCGTACTCGTCGTTGCCGAGCTCGCGGACGACGATGGGCTGCATGAGCCCGAACTCGCGGATCGAGTGCTCGAGTTCGGCGAGCGCGTCTTCGTCGAAGACCTGGCGGGGCTGCTTCGGGTTCGGCTTGATCGAGCTGACCGGAATCTCGCGGTAGACCGCGCCGGCGACCTCGCCGCTGACCTCCGGACGCTGGCCGGCCGCGCCGTTCGCCGCGAACCAGCCCTTGTCGTCGGCCGCCTTCTTGTCCGCGGCCGCGCCGTCGGTGGGCGCGGGGAGCGGGCCACCGCCGGTGGGGCCGGTCGGGATCAGGGCGGCGAGGCCGCGCCCCAGCCCTCCTCGACGCTCGGTCATGTCGAACTACCCTTCTCCATCTGTGCGCCGCGCTCGGCGATCTCCTTCGCCGCGTCGACGTAGCTCATCGCCCCGCGCGAGCCGGGGTCGTAGGCGAGCACGGTCTGGCCGTACCCGGGTGCCTCGGACACCTTCACGCTGCGGGGGATGACGGTCTTCAGCACGGTGTCGCCGAAGTGGTTCCGCACCTCGTTCGTCACCTGGTCGGCCAGCTTGGTCCGGCCGTCGTACATGGTGAGGAGGATCGTCGAGACGCGGAGTTCGCGGTTGAGGTGCTGCTGCACGAGCTCGATGTTGCTCAGCAGCTGCCCGAGCCCTTCCAGCGCGTAGTACTCGCACTGGATCGGGATGAGCACCTCCTGCGCGGCGACCATCGCGTTGACCGTCAGCAGGCCCAGCGACGGCGGGCAGTCGATGAGGACGTAGTCGACACCGATCTCGTCGAGGATCTCCGAGGAGATCGCCTCCTTGAGCCGGGACTCGCGGGACGCCATCGAGACGAGCTCGATCTCGGCGCCGGCGAGGTCGATCGTCGCGGGGACGCAGAAGAGGTTGGGGGACTGCTCGGTCGGCTGGGCCGCCTCGGCGAGCGTCACCTCGCCGATGAGCACCTCGTAGATGGAGGGCGTCCCGGACCGGTGGTCGACGTCGAGCGCGGTGCTCGCGTTGCCCTGCGGGTCGAGGTCGACGACGAGCGTCTTGAGCCCGTGGAGCGCGAGCGCGGCGGCCAGGTTGACCGTGCTGGTGGTCTTGCCGACGCCACCCTTCTGGTTGGCGACGGTCAGCACGCGACGGCGGCCGGGGCGGGGAAGGGTCCCCTCCTCCGGGTGCAGCAGACGCGCGGCGCGGGCGGCTTCTTCGGCGATCGGCGTCCAGCCCACGTCGTGGCTGGTCTCCGTGGAGTCGGACGGCGGGGGATTCACCGGTCTCGACACCTCCTCCATCTAGACGTCTGGTCGGTGGTCGAGTCGCTACGTTTCACGTGGAACATCGCGGCCCGTTAACGCTTCCTGCTCCGCGCCTTCGGCTTGGCGGCTGCCGGCAGGCGACGGATCTTCACAACCGTGCTGGGGACCTCTAGTACTGCGGCACCGCACTCGACGATGAGGGGATCGGCCCCGCCGGCCTTGCGGATGGCGGCACCGTCCCGCTCGATCTCGTCCGCCGCGCTGGCGCCCTTGAGGGCGACCAGGAAGCCATCGGGACGGACCAGCGGCAGGCACCAGTCCGCGAGACGAGCGAGCGGGGCGACCGCGCGAGCGGTGACGATGTCGGCGCCACCGAGCTGCTCACGCACAGGCCGCTCCTCCGCACGTCCACGGACGACGGTGATCGGGAGTTCCAGCTTCTCGGCCACCTCGGCCAGCCAGTCCACCCGGCGGGCCATCGGTTCGAGCAAGACGATATCGAGGTCCGGTCGCGCGATCGCCAGCGGTACACCCGGAAGCCCGGCGCCGGACCCGACGTCGACCACGCGGGCCCCTTCGGGCATCTGCTCGCCGATCACCGCCGAGTTGAGCACGTGCCGTTCCCACAGCCGCTCGACTTCCCGCGGACCGATCAGCCCCCGCTCGACCCCGTGCCGCTCCAGGAGTTCGACGTACCCGGCCGCTTGGTCGACGTGCTCTCCGAACACTCGCGCCGCCGCCTGCTCCAAGCTCACTCCGCCTACTCCTCGTCCGCCGGTTTCACGTGAAACCGCGCTCGTTCGATTGTCCCCGATGAACCGGAGAAGACGAGCCGACAGTCCGAAGATGTGGACAACTCCACTCAGCCGGCCGCCGCCGGGGACCGTTCCACGTGAAACATCACCCGTGTAATTCGCTCGGCCGGGACGTCGCGTTGCCCAACCGGATGCCGCTGAAGCCGAGCGTGCTCACCGCCGCTGTGTCGACGAACGCCCACAGGTTCCGCATCGCCTCCAGCCACCCGACTCGATCGCGTGGACGCGGCCGGTGCCGAGCCACGCGCGGTCCGCGGCGGACGTCTCCGTCGTCACCCACTCCATTGCGCGGGGACACTGCCGCGGGAACCAGTAGTCCGGTGCGCGGGCCGCGTCGACCGCCCGGACGTACGCCTCGGGCTGCCGAGCCGTCGCTGCGCCGTGTGGCTCGAAGCGGGTGATCGACGGGTCATCGGAGAAGTGGACGACCTCGCCGGGCGCCGGGCGCACGCACACAAGAAAGCGGCCCCACCTGACCGAGTCAAGTGGGGCCGCTCTGCGCCTGAAGCGTCTGAGGCTCAGGACTCCGGGAAGATCACCACACGGCGCTTCGGGTCCTCGCCCTCGCTCTCGCTCGTGACGCCCGAGACCGTCGCCACCGCGTCGTGGACGACCTTGCGCTCGAACGGGCTCATCGGCTGCAGCCGGACGCGCTCGCCGCTCTTCAGGACCGACTCCGCCGTCGAGCGGCCGAGCTCCTTCAGCTCCTCGCGGCGGTCCGCGCGCCAGCCCGCGATGTCCAGCATCAAGCGGCTGCGGGAGCCCGTCTCCTGCTGGACCGCCAGGCGGGTCAGCTCCTGCAGCGCCTCGAGCACCGTGCCGCGCGGGCCGACGAGCTTCTCGAGGTCCTCGCCGCCGTCGATGCTCACGATCGCGCGGCCGGCTTCCACGTCGAGGTCGATGTCCCCGTCGTAGTCGAGCAGGTCCAGCAGGCGCTCGAGGTAGTCGCCGGCGATGTCGCCCTCCTGGACGAGGATGTCGTCACCGCCCGCCTTCTCCTCGCCCGCCGCGTCCGCTTCCGCGGCCGGGGTCACGTCGTCCTTATCGGCGTCGATCGTGTCGATCGTCTCCGACATCATTCGTCTCCTCTCCGAACCGGTCGCGCCTCAGCGGCGCTTCCGGCCCGACTTCCTGGTCGAGTCTTTGAGAAGGCCCGGCACGCCCGTGCCGTTGTCCTTCGAGCCGTTGGTGTCTGCCGGGGACGCCGCGGTCGCGCCGTCCGCCTTCGCGGTCGCCTCCGCCGGCGTGGTCTGGGCGAAGCCGTGGGCCGAGCCCGCCTTCGTGACCTTCTTCTGGGAGCCGGTCTGCGCGGGCTGGTTCTTCTTCTGCTGGACCGGCTTCTGACCGACCTTCGGGGCGGTCGGCTTCTGGCCCGGCTTCGGCCCGAGCGTCGCGCGCTTCTCGGCGGCCTCCGCCTTGCGGGCCGCCTCTTCCTTGTCGATCTTCGTGTAGACGAGCCGCTGCTGCATCAGGGTCCAGCCGTTGTTCGCCAGCCAGTAGAAGAGGAGGCCGAGCGGGAACAGCGCACCGAAGACGAGCACACCGAGCGGGAAGATGTACATCGTCAGCTTGTTCATGATCGCGGTCTGCGGGGTGGCCGACGCGGCGTTCTGCCGGGCCACCGAGTGCCGCGCGGTGAGGTGCGTGGCGATCGAGGCGACGATCATCAGCGGCAGGGCCACCGGGAGCACGCTCCAGTGGAAGCCGACGTTCGTGGCGCCACCGCTGACGACCCCGACACCGTTGTAGACGGCCTCACCGAGGTTGACGCCGAACAGCTTCGCGTTGACGTAGGACTCGACGTCGTGCTGGCTGAAGAAGTAGTTCTCGGTCTTCGGCCCGCCGCCGGGCGGCGGCATGGTGAACGCGCGCAGGACGTGGTTCAGGCCGATGAAGACCGGGATCTGGAGCAGCATCGGCAGGCAGCTGCCCAGCGGGTTGACGCCGTGCTCGCGCTGGAGCTTCTGCATCTCCGCGGCCTGGCGCTGCCGGTCGTTCGCGTACTTCTTCTGGATCTTCTTCATCTCCGGCGCGAAGTCCTGCATCTTCTTCATCGACCGGACCTGGTTCACGAACGGCTTGAACATGATGCCGCGGACCGTGAACGTCAGGAAGATGATGCCGAGGATCCACGCGACCGCGGTCGATTCCCCGAAGACGAACCCGAAGACCTTGTGCCAACACCAGAGGATGAAGGACACGGGGTAGTAGATGAAATCGAGCACTGCTGCTACTCCTCGATCGGTGTTTCAGGTCTGCGGTGTCGCCACGAGAACGTCTCGGGCACGGGGTCGCGGCCGGGTGGCGTCCAGGGGCCGCAGCGCAGCAGCCGGCGCAGCGCGAGGTAGGAGCCGCGGCCGGCACCGTGCCGGGTCAGGGCTTCGACTGCGTACGCGCTGCAGCTCGGGTAGAACCGGCAAGCCGGCGGGAGGAAGGGCGAGATCGCCTTGCGGTAGAGCTTGATGGGGAGCAGCAAGACCCACGCGACGGGACCGGGCCGGGGCGGCTCGGGTTCGACGTCGTGTTCGTGGTCGTGCTCGGGGGTGGCTCGCATGCCGGTCACACCGCTGATCCGTGGTCGGGGGCCGCGTCCGCGGGACGCGTCGGGCGGGGGACATCCCCGGCCGGACGGCGCGACGACAGAAGCCCCAGCCGACGCAACGCGGCGTCGAGATCGGACCCGAGCTCGGCGCTGGAAGCGGTCGACGACGGCGGCAATGCCCGTACGACCAACGCAGTACCGGCGGGCAGTGTTCCGAGCCGGTCCGAAACGAGATGACGCAACCGCCGGCTGACGCGGTGGCGGACCACCGAGTTGCCGACGGCCTTGCTCACCACAAAACCCGCCCTGGCCGCCGACGGCACAGCGTCGGCGGCCTCGGACGGGTCCGTGGTCAGCGCGTGGACGACGAGGCGGCGCCTGCCTGCCCGGGACCCGCGACGGAGAACCACGCGGAAATCCTCACTCCGCCGCAAGCGTGCGGCAGCCGGCAGCACAGCGCGCCCCGATCGTGCGATCAGGCGGACAGCGCGGCGCGGCCCTTGCGACGGCGGGCCGCCAGGATGGCCCGGCCGGCGCGGGTCCGCATGCGCAGGCGGAACCCGTGGGTCTTCGCGCGGCGGCGGTTGTTCGGCTGGAAGGTGCGCTTACCCTTGCTCACTGCTTCTCCTGTGTGTCGCGTCGGGCGGAAAGATTTCCTTCCCACCTGGCGTGTCGTGCGGGCGCACGGCAGTCTCTGGTGTCTCCTACCAACGTGTGGCCTCGTCACGACGAGCGACGACAACGTGGGCACGCGAAACGCACCCGTCGCATACGGGAGACCTTACGAGGGTACGCACCCCCGTCGGGCGGCCGGTAAGCACCCCCTCGGCCACGGTACGCGACCGCCCGGCGCGCCCGCGGAGTTCGACGCCGCGGCACCGAATGGCAACCCGCCGTGCACCGTGAAATGCTGGCCGCCCAGGATGCCTTGTGGCCGCGAGCGGGGCTTGTTAGCGTGCCTCTCTCGGGTCACCGGTCGAGGTGCACGAGTATCCGGGTGGTGGAGTGCCCACCGGCGTACGACGAGCCCGCAGGTGGCGGCACCACGGGTCGCCGTACATTAGTGCACAGCTGTGGACAACTATGTGGATATTCGCTGTGCCGGTGTGCGGGCAGGTTCCCTGCGCTCGCCGGGTGGAGTGACCGGGGCGTTCCGGGGGCCGGTTCGGCCGTCCACGGAGACGAGGGGAGGGGAGCCAGACAGGTGTCGGATCACCAGCACAATCTGGGTGTCATCTGGGAACAGGTGGTACGCGAACTGTCCGACGGGACCCTCTCCCCCCAGCAGCGCGCCTGGATGCGGGTGACCCGTCCGATCGGCCTGCTCGACGGCACGGCGCTCCTGGCGGCGCCCAGCGACTTCGCGAAGGAAGCGATCGAACGCGGGCTGCGCGGCGCGATCACCGACGCGCTCTCCCGGCGGCTCGGCCGCGCGATCTCCCTCGCGGTGAAGGTCGACAGCGCCGAAGCCGTCGCCCCGGCGCCCGCCCCCCGGTACGTGCCGTCACCCGGCCGGGTGGAAAACGGCGCGAGCCCCGAACCCGCCCCGCCGATGCCGGCCAACGGCGCCCCGATGATGCCGCCGCCGCGGCCCGAACCGGTGCAGCCGCCGATGCCGCGGCCGATGCCGGCGCACCAGGCCGTCGTGCCGAAGCCGGACGACGGCGACGACACCGACGAAGAAGTCGACGAAGAGGGCGAGGCGCTCGCCGCGGTCCACGAGATCTGGCCGACGTTCTCCGGCCAGCCGATCGCCGGCCAGCCCTACACCGCGCCGGCGCAGCCGCAGACGTCGAAGACGAAGCTGAACGAGAAGTACACCTTCGACACGTTCGTCATCGGCGCGTCCAACCGCTTCGCGCACGCGGCCGCGGTCGCCGTCGCCGAAGCGCCCGCCCGCGCGTACAACCCCTTGTTCATCTGGGGTGAGTCCGGGCTCGGCAAGACACACCTGCTGCACGCGGTCGGCCACTACGCGCAACGGCTCTTCCCCGGCATGCGCGTCCGGTACGTCTCGACCGAAGAGTTCACGAACGACTTCATCAACTCGCTGCGCGACGACCGCAAGGTCGCCTTCCAGCGGCGCTACCGCGACATCGACATCCTGCTCGTCGACGACATCCAGTTCCTGGAGGGCAAGGAAGGGACGCAGGAAGAGTTCTTCCACACCTTCAACACCCTCCACAACGCGAACAAGCAGATCGTCGTCAGCTCCGACCGCCCGCCCAAGCGCCTCGAAACGCTGGAGGACCGGCTGCGGACGCGGTTCGAGTGGGGCCTGATCACCGACATCCAGCCGCCCGAGCTCGAGACGCGCATCGCGATCCTCCGCAAGAAGGCGGCGCAGGACAGGCTGGCGGTGCCGGGTGAGGTCCTCGAATTCATCGCTTCGCGCGTCGAGGCGAACATCCGGGAACTCGAAGGCGCGCTGATCCGGGTCACCGCGTTCGCGTCGCTGAACCAGCAGCCGGTCGACAGCGCGCTCGCCGAGATCGTGCTGCGGGACCTGATCCCCGACTCGCACGCGCCGGAGATCACGGCGCCGACCATCATGGGCGTCACGTCCGAGTTCTTCGACGTCACGCTCGACGACCTGTGCGGCCCCGGCAAGACGAAGGCGCTCGCCACGGCCCGCCAGATCGCGATGTACCTCTGCCGAGAGCTGACCGACATGTCATTGCCGAAGATCGGGCAGACGTTCGGCGGCCGCGACCACACGACCGTCATGCACGCGGACAAGAAGATCCGCAAGGAGATGGCCGAGCGCCGGCGGATCTACGACCAGGTGCAGGAGCTGACGTCGCGCATCAAGCAGCGCGCCCGCCAGTAGCACATCCCTTATCCCGCAACGACTTCGGGGCGTCCACTCAATGTGGACGCCCCTTCGTCGTCTTTGGACACCTGAAGCACGCGTACGCCCGCGAAGCAGCGAAGGCGCGTACGCGTGCTTCGCCAAACTCGCGAAAATTGTTTGTACACAAGGGGTTTTCCCCACCGTGTGGGCGGATTGCCCACAGTGCCAACGGATCTCCCACCAGCACAGACACGGATTCCCTCCACACCCCGCCCACAGGCGATCCACAGCGCATCCACACCTTTGTCCACGCTGATTCCACAGGTTGCCCACATGCTGTGCACAGGAGGAGCCGATCACTCGGAAGAGCGATTCGGGCCGTCCTGTCCGCCCCCAGAAACAGTCCCGAACCTGGGGACAACCATGGGGACAACCAGGCGGATCTGTGGACGGATCCGGGGATGCCCGAAACCATCCACGGACGCCCCGGGTTACCCACAGGTCCACCACCACGGTTACCCACACGCCCGCGGACCGTCCGACCTGCGCGAACGAGCTCGATCCACACAATCCACAACACCTACTACTGCTACTGCCTTTAGATCTCTTCTAAGAGAGAAAAAGATAAAAACAGGCGGCGGACGAAGTTGGGGACAGCTGCGCGATCGAGTCGCCATGTCGACAAAGTCAAGGGGAGGCCGAGGTGACGGCGGCGCCCGCGACGGCCTAACGTGGACGCCTGCACCCGGTCCGCGCTCCGGCCGCTCACGCGGGGGTGGGCGGACCGGCCGGAGGGGGCAGCCGGTCACTGCCCCGCGAGAACGAGGCCTGGCCCGAGCCCGCACGGGGCTCGATCGTCGAAAGGATGCGCGCATGAAGATCCGCGTCGAGCGTGACGGGCTCGCCGACGCCGTCGCGTGGGTGGCCAGAAGCCTCCCCTCCCGGCCTCCGGTGCCGGTGCTGGGCGGTGTCCTGCTCGACGCCGGTTCGGACGGCGAAACCGACGCGCTGACGGTCTCCGGCTTCGACTACGAGGTCTCCGCCACGGTCGGGGTCCCCGCGACGATCGCCGACGGCGGCCGCCTCCTCGTGTCCGGGCGCCTGCTCGCCGACATCACCAAGGCGCTGCCCGCGCAGCCGGTCGAGATCTCCGTCGACGGCGCGCGCGCCACCATCACCTGCGGCAGCGCGCGCTTCTCCCTGCCGACCATGCCGGTCGAGGACTACCCGCAGCTGCCGTCCCAGCCCGCCTTCGCGGGCGAGCTCGCCGGCGACGCGTTCGGCCAGGCCGTCACCCAGGTCGTCGTCGCCGCGGGCAAGGACGACACGCTCCCGATGCTCACCGGCATGCGGCTGGAGATCTCCGGCAGCTCGCTGACCCTGGTCGCGACCGACCGCTTCCGGCTCGCCATGCGCGAGTTCACCTGGCAGCCGGCCGAGGGCCTGGCCGACGCCGCGGTGCTCGTCCCCGCGCGCACCCTCGCCGAGGCGGCCAAGACGCTCGGCGCGTCCGGCGCCACGATCCGGCTCGCGCTCGCCAGCGGCGAAGGCCTGCTCGGGCTGTCCGGCTCCGGCCGCTACACGACGACCCGCCTGCTCGACGCGGAGTTCCCGCCGTACCGCCAGCTGCTGCCGGCGTCGCACACCTCGCGCGCCGTGATCGAAGTCTCCGCGCTCACCGAGTCCATCAAGCGCGTTTCGCTGGTGGCGGAGCGGGGGACTCAGGTACGACTGGAGTTCGGGGACAACACGCTGCGGTTGTCCGCGGGCGGCGACGACGAAGGCAGCGCCGAAGAGGAGCTGCAGGTCGAGTACGAAGGTGAGCCGGTGACGATCGCGTTCAACCCGGGTTACCTCGTCGACGGCCTCGGCGCGCTCCACAGCGACCGGGCGGAGCTGACGTTCACCACGCCGAACCGCCCCGCGCTCATCAAGCCCGCCGACGCCGAGGGCAACGTCGTCCCCGGCTACCTCTACCTTCTGATGCCGGTCCGCCTCCCGGGCTGACCCGCTTTCCGTAGCACGTAAGGGGATCTCGATGGTTCAGCTCGGTCTGATCGGCCTGGGCAAGATGGGCTTCAACATGCGTGAGCGGCTGCGTGCGGCCGATCACGAGGTGGTCGGCTACGACCGCAACCCGGACGTCAGCGACACGACCTCGCTCGAGGACCTGGTGTCCAAACTGGACGGTCCGCGGATCGTCTGGATCATGGTCCCGGCCGGCGAGCCGACCCGGCAGACCGTCACCGAGCTGAGCAACCTGCTCGCCGGCGGCGACATGGTGATCGACGGCGGC
Source organism: Amycolatopsis sp. NPDC003861 (assembly GCF_053605405.1). Lineage (NCBI taxonomy): Bacteria > Bacillati > Actinomycetota > Actinomycetes > Pseudonocardiales > Pseudonocardiaceae > Amycolatopsis > Amycolatopsis sp. NPDC003861. The sequence goes on along the minus strand of NZ_JBSGJD010000060.1, from coordinate 7,983 downwards.
AACTCGAAGTACACCGACGACAAGCTGAACGCCGACCTGCTCGCCGCGAAGAACATCGGTTACGTCGACTGCGGCGTGTCCGGTGGCGTGTGGGGCAAGGACAACGGCTACGGCCTGATGGTCGGCGGTGCGGCCGCCGACGTCGAGAAGGCGATGCCGATCTTCGACGCGCTGCGTCCCGAAGGCCCGCGCGAAGAAGGCTTCTCGCACGCCGGTGACGTCGGCGCGGGTCACTACGCGAAGATGATCCACAACGGCATCGAGTACGGCATGATGCAGGCCTTCGCCGAAGGCTTCGAGCTGCTCGAAGCCGCGAAGGTCGTCAAGGACGTGCCCGCGGTGATCAAGGGCTGGCAGCGCGGCACGGTCGTCCGGTCCTGGCTGCTCGACCTGCTCGTGCGGGCGCTCGACGAAGACCCGGAGCTGGACGACCTCGAGGGGTACGTCGAGGATTCCGGCGAAGGCCGCTGGACGCTGGAAGAGGCGATCAACAACGCGGTGCCGGCGCCGGTCATCTCGGCCGCGCTGTTCGCACGGTTCGCTTCGCGCCAGGAGCACTCGGCCGCGATGCGCGCGGTCGCCGCGCTGCGCAACCAGTTCGGCGGCCACGCGGTGAAGAAGGTCGGCGGGTAGGGAGCCCTGGTGTATCTGCGACACCTGCAGGTCACCGACTTCCGCTCCTGGCCACAGGCCGATCTCGCCCTCGAACCGGGGCCGACCGTGCTGGTCGGTCAGAACGGCCGCGGCAAGACCAACCTGCTGGAGGCGATCGGGTACGTCGCGACGCTGGGCTCGCACCGCGTCGCGACGGACGCGCCGCTGATCCGGCACGGCTGCGAGCGTGCGCTGGTCCGGGTCGCGGTGGTCAACGACGACCGCGAACTGACCGTCGAGCTCGAGATCACCAACGGCCGCGCGAACCGCGCCCGGGTCAACCGCGGCGCGGTCGGCCGGCCGCGGGACGTGCTCGGGATCCTGCGCACGGTGCTGTTCTCCCCGGAGGACCTCGCGCTCGTGCGGGGGGACCCGAGCGAGCGACGCCGGTTCCTCGACGAGCTCCTGGTGCTGCGCGCGCCGCGGTACGCCGGGGTCCGGGCGGACTACGAGAAGGTGCTGAAGCAGCGGAACGCCCTGCTCAAGACGGCCGGGAAACGCCGTACGGGACGTGAAGACCCGTACGCGCTCTCGACGCTCGAGGTCTGGGACGACCACTTGTCGGTGGCGGGCGCGGAGCTGCTGGCCGCGCGCCTGAACCTCGTCGCCGACCTCGCGCCGTACGCGGCTTCGGCGTACATGGGGGTCGCGCCGGACTCGCGCCCGGCGAAGATCGCCTACCGGTCGTCGCTGGGTGCGGCCTTGCCGGAGACGTACGGCGTACCGGACGGCGAACGGGCGCAACCCGAGGTGCTGAAGGACGTCTTACTCAAGGCGCTGGGTGAGGCCCGCAAGGCGGAGCTCGAGCGCGGCATCAGCCTGGTCGGCCCGCACCGGGACGAGCTGGAACTGATCCTGGGCCAGGCGCCGGCCAAGGGCTACGCGAGCCACGGCGAGTCGTGGTCGTTCGCCCTGGCGCTGCGGCTCGGCAGTTACGAGCTGCTGCGCGGGGAGGCCGGCGAGCCGGTGCTGCTGCTCGACGACGTGTTCGCCGAGCTGGACCGCAAGCGCCGGGCCCGGCTGGCCGAGGTGGCCGCGAGCGCCGAACAGGTGCTGGTGACCGCCGCGGTCGACGAAGACGTGCCCGGGGAGCTCACCGGGCACCGGTTCGTGGTGGCGGATGGTGAGATCACGCGTGGCTGAGCAAGGCGACCGGGCACCCCGGGTGACGGGCGGCACAAACCGCACCCGATCTGGGGACAAACCTGTGGACAGTGTGGATAACACGGTGAATGAGTTATCGCTGCCCGTGACTCTGCGGCCGGATGGGTGGCACAAAACGCCGAAAACCGACGCCCCGCCGTCGGCGGGTACCGAGCGTGATGACAACGCTGGGCCGAATGAGACACCCCCGACCGGGCGCGACCTCGCGCACGCCGCGCTGGAGGCCGCGAAGGCCAAGGCCAAGGAACGAGGTGTCCCGCCCGGACGCCGCCGTCCCGCGGTCGGTGGCGGGCAGAACCCCCGGCGGCGCCGCTGGTCGGGACCGGGCGCGGACGCGCGCGATCCGCAGCCGCTCGGCCGGCTGGTCTCCCGGCTGGTCAGCGACCGCGGCTGGAACGAGAGCGTCACCAGCGCCCGCGTCTTCGCGCAGTGGGCGCGGCTGGTCGGCGAAGACGTCGCCGAACACGCCCAGCCGGTCGCGCTCAAGGACGGCGAACTCACCGTCCGCGCCAGTTCGACGGCGTGGGCCACCCAGCTCCGGTTGCTGCAGGGCAAGCTGCTCGCGAAGATCGCGGCGGGGGTCGGCAACGGCGTCGTCAAGCGGATGCGGATCCAGGGCCCGACCGCCCCGAGCTGGCGGAAAGGGCCCCGCCACGTGCCGGGTCGCGGCCCCCGTGACACGTACGGCTGACCCGGGTTGCGCGATGCTCGGTTGAATGGGCCGAGAACGCATCCAGACCTCCCGAGATACGTCAAGACTCGGCTCGAACCGATTTCGTCCGTCTGTGACGCGTTCAGGGGTGTCCTTGCCGCATGTCAGCGGACGCGGCCAAGTACACTGGAGGAGAGCGAGCGTCCGCTCGGGCGAGACGAGGAGAAACAACGCCGGTGACCGAGAACAAGAGCGAGTACAACGCGTCGTCGATCACGGTGCTCGAAGGCCTCGAAGCGGTCCGCAAGCGCCCCGGCATGTACATCGGTTCCACCGGTGAACGCGGGCTGCACCACCTCGTCCAGGAGGTCGTCGACAACTCCGTCGACGAAGCGATGGCCGGGTACGCCACCAAGGTCGAGGTTACCCTCCTCGCCGACGGCGGCGTCCGCGTCGTCGACGACGGCCGCGGCATCCCGGTCGACATGCACCCCAAGGAGCAGAAGCCGACCCTCGAGGTCGTGCTCACCGTGCTCCACGCGGGCGGCAAGTTCGACAGCGACTCCTACGCGGTGTCCGGCGGCCTGCACGGCGTCGGCGTCTCGGTGGTGAACGCGCTGTCGACGAAGCTGCTCGCCGAGGTCAAGTACGGCGGCCGCAGCTGGCGCCAGGAGTACACCGACCAGATCCCCGGCCCGCTGGAGGACCTCGGCCCGGCGAGCGAGACCGGCACCACGATCACCTTCTGGGCCGACGGGAACATCTTCGAGACCACGACCTACAACTTCGAGACCATCTCGCGCCGGCTCCAGGAGATGGCGTTCCTCAACAAGGGGCTGACGCTGTCCCTGCGTGACGAGCGCGTCGCGGACGAGGAGACCGAAGAGGACGCCGAGGGCAAGGTCGCGCGGGTCAAGGAGAAGACCTACTGCTACCCGGGCGGGCTCGAGGACTTCGTCAAGCACATCAACGGCAGCAAGGAGCCGATCCACCCCAGCGTCATCTCCTTCGACGCCAAGGGCACCGGCCTCGAGGTCGAGGTCGCCATGCAGTGGAACACCGGGTTCACGCCGTCGGTCTACACGTTCGCCAACACGATCAACACCCACGAGGGCGGCACCCACGAAGAGGGCTTCCGCGCCGCGCTGACCCGCGTCGTCAACGCGTACGCGCGCGACAAGAAGCTGCTCAAGGACAAGGACGCGAACCTGACCGGTGACGACGTGCGCGAGGGTCTCGCCGCGATCGTCTCGATCAAGCTGTCCGAGCCGCAGTTCGAGGGCCAGACCAAGACGAAGCTGGGCAACAGCGAGGCCAAGACGTTCGTGCAGCAGACGTCGAACGAGTGGCTGGCGGACTGGTTCGAGCGCAACCCGACCGAGGCGAAGACGATCATCAACAAGTCGATCTCCTCGGCGCAGGCCCGGATGGCCGCGCGCAAGGCGCGTGACCTGGTCCGCCGCAAGGGCGCGCTGGAGATCGGCGGCCTGCCCGGCAAGCTGAAGGACTGCCGCTCCACCAAGCCGGAGGAGTGCGAGCTCTACATCGTCGAGGGTGACTCGGCCGGCGGCTCGGCCAAGGAAGGCCGCGACTCGATGTACCAGGCGATCCTGCCGATCCGCGGCAAGATCATCAACGTCGAGAAGGCCCGCATCGACCGCGTCCTCAAGAACACCGAGGTCCAGTCGCTGATCACCGCGCTCGGCACCGGCATCCACGACGAGTTCGACATCGAGAAGCTGCGCTACCACAAGATCGTGCTGATGGCCGACGCCGACGTCGACGGCCAGCACATCACCACGCTGCTGCTCACCCTGCTGTTCCGCTTCATGGCCCCGCTGATCGAGCACGGCCACGTCTTCCTCTCGCGGCCGCCGCTGTACAAGATCAAGTGGCCGCGGTCCGAACCGGAGTACGCGTACTCCGACCGCGAGCGCGACGCCGTCATCCAGGCGGGGGTCGAGGCCGGCAAGAAGCTGCCGAAGGACGACGCGATCCAGCGCTACAAGGGTCTCGGCGAGATGAACGCCGAAGAGCTGTGGGAGACCACGATGGACCCGGCGAACCGGCTGCTGGGCCAGGTCACGATGGACGACGCCGCCCAGGCGGACGAGCTGTTCTCGGTCCTGATGGGCGAGGACGTCGAGGCCCGCCGGTCGTTCATCACGCGCAACGCCAAGGACGTGCGCTTCCTGGACGTCTAGGCGTCCCCCGTTCTTCGTCCCGCTAGGCCCCCGCACCCGAGAAGGACCTCATGACGGAAACCTTGCCGCCGGCTCCGGAACACGACCGGATCGAGCCGGTCGACATCCAGCAGGAGATGCAGCGCTCCTACATCGACTATGCGATGAGCGTCATCGTGTCGCGGGCGCTGCCGGACGTGCGTGACGGCCTCAAGCCGGTCGCCCGCCGGATCCTGTACTCGATGTTCGACTCCGGTTTCCGGCCGGACCGCGGGTACAACAAGTGCTCGCGCGTCGTCGGCGACGTCATGGGCAACTACCACCCGCACGGCGACTCGGCGATCTACGACGCGCTGGTCCGGCTCGCCCAGCCGTGGTCGCTGCGGTACCCGCTGATCGACGGCCAGGGCAACTTCGGCTCGTCGGGCAACGACCCCGCGGCCGCCATGCGGTACACCGAGTCCCGGCTCGCGCCGCTGGCCATGCAGATGCTGGCCGACATCGAAGAAGACACCGTCGACTTCTCCGACAACTACGACGGCCGCACGCAGGAGCCCGACGTCCTGCCGGCGCGGTTCCCGAACCTGCTGGTCAACGGCGGTTCCGGGATCGCGGTCGGGATGGCGACGAACATCCCGCCGCACAACCTGCGCGAGGTCTCCGAAGGCGTCGCCTGGGCGCTGGAGAACCCGGACGCGACCGACGACGAGCTGCTGGCCGCGCTGCTCGTGCGGATCAAGGGCCCGGACTTCCCGACCAAGGCGATGATCCTCGGCACGTCCGGCATCGAGGACGCCTACCGCACCGGCCGCGGCTCGATTCGGATGCGCGCGGTCGTCGAGGTCGAAGAGGACGCGAAGGGCCGGACCATCCTGGTCGTGTCCGAGCTGCCGTACCAGGTCAACCCGGACAACCTGGTCGAGAACATCGCGAACCTGGTCCGCGACGGCAAGCTCACCGGCATCGCCGACATCGCCGACGAGTCCAACAGCCGCTCGGGCATGCGGATCGTCGTCACGATCAAGCGCGACGCGGTTGCGAAGGTCGTGCTGAACAACCTCTACAAGCACACCCAGCTGCAGCAGAACTTCGGCGTCAACATGCTGGCCCTGGTCGACGGCGTGCCCCGCACGCTGCGGCTCGACCAGATCATCCGGCACTACGTGAAGCACCAGGTCGAGGTCATCGTCCGGCGGACCCGCTTCCGCCTGAAGAAGGCCGAGGAACGGGCCCACATCCTGCGTGGGTACGTCAAGGCCCTCGACATGCTCGACGAGGTCATCGCGCTGATCCGGCGGTCGCCGTCCGCCGACGAGGCCCGGCCGGCCCTGATGGAGCTGCTGGACGTCGACGAGATCCAGGCGACCGCGATCCTCGACATGCAGCTGCGGCGCCTCGCCGCCCTGGAGCGCCAGCGGATCATCGACCAGCTGGCCGAGATCGAGCTGGAGATCGCCGACCTCAAGGACATCCTCGAGAAGCCCGAGCGGCAGCGCGCGATCATCCGCGACGAGCTGATGGCGATCGTCGAGAAGTACGGTGACGACCGGCGCACGAAGATCATCGGCTTCAGCGGCGACGTCACCGACGAGGAACTGATCGCGGTCGAGGACGTCGTCGTCACCATCACCCGCACGGGGTACGCCAAGCGGACGAAAACGGACCTCTACCGGTCCCAGAAGCGCGGCGGCAAGGGCGTGCAGGGCGCGACGCTGAAGCAGGACGACATCGTCCAGCACTTCTTCGTCTGCTCGACGCACGACTGGATCCTGTTCTTCACGAACAAGGGCCGCGTGTACCGGACCAAGGCGTACGAGCTGCCCGAGGCCAACCGCAACGCGCGCGGCCAGCACGTGGCGAACCTGATGGCGTTCCAGCCGGACGAGCAGATCGCCCAGGTCATCGAAATCAAGAACTACGAGGTCGCGCCGTACCTGGTGCTCGCCACCAAGCGCGGCCTGGTGAAGAAGACCAAGCTCACCGACTTCGACTCCAACCGCTCGGGTGGCCTCATCGCCATCAACCTGCGCGAGGGTGACGAGCTGGTCGGCGCGGTGCTGGCGGCGGCGGAGGACGACCTGCTGCTGGTGTCGGCGGAGGGCCAGTCCATCCGCTTCCACGCGACCGACGAGGCGCTGCGGCCGATGGGCCGCCCGACGTCCGGCGTGATGGGCATGCGCTTCAACGACGGCGACGAGCTGCTCGGCATCAGCGTCGTCAAGGAGGGCAAGTTCCTGCTGGTCGCGACCGACGGCGGGTACTCGAAGCGCACGGCGATCGAGGACTACCCGGTCCAGGGCCGCGGCGGCAAGGGCGTGCTCACCATTCAGCACGACCGCAAACGTGGCAGGCTGGTGGGTGCGCTCATCGTCGACGCCGAGGACGAGCTCTACGCGATCACCTCGAGCGGCGGCGTGATCCGCACGCCGGCGGGCGACGTCCGCAAGGCGGGACGGCAGACGAAGGGGGTCCGGCTGATGAATCTCGGCGAAGGCACCACTCTTCTCGCGGTCGCACGCAACGCGGACGAGCCCTCGGACGTCGCCAATGGTGACGCTCCCGAAGCGCCGGAAGCAGCTGACGAGACCACGGCGCAGCCCGAGCAGTAAGTTCACAACTACGGACAGCGCCCCACGGCACGGGTAAGGACTGACTCTTCGTGACACCGACCGACAATCCCGAGGCAGCGGGTTCGAACGGAACGCCGGCGAGCCCGCCCTGGCAGCGGGTGGACAAGGAAGGCGACGCCGAAGCGACGGTCAAGCTGGCCACGGAGGAGGCGCAGCCCGCCCCCACCACCGAACGCCCGGTGGTGACGGGCAGCGTAGCCCCCCGCCTCTTCGGCGGCAGCGCGGAAACGCCTCCCCCCGCGGCCGGCGAGGTCCCCCCGGCCTCGACGCAGCGAGCTCGCCCGAGCGCCCTGCGCCGCCCCGGCCGGGGCCCCCGCCGAGCATCCCTGCAGGTCAAGCGCTTCGACCCGTGGTCGGTCCTCAAGCTGTCCCTGGTCCTGGGCGTCGCAATGTTCTTCGTCTGGCTGGTCGCGGTCGGCGTCCTGTACACGGTGCTCGACGGCATGGGCGTCTGGGACAAGCTGAACGGAACGTACTCGTCCCTGGTCGGCGGCGAGGGAGCAAACGCCTCAGCTGAACCCCTCATCAGCGCCGGCCGCGTGTTCGGCATCGCCGCCATCCTGGGCGCGATCAACATCGTCCTGGTCTCGGCCCTGGCCACGGTGAGCGCGTTCATCTACAACGTCTCAGCCGACCTGGCCGGAGGCCTCGAGGTCACCTTGTCCGAACGGGAGTGACCCGGTTGCAGGGCCCCTCCGGG
>NZ_JBSGJD010000059.1:0-40974 GCF_053605405.1 Amycolatopsis sp. NPDC003861 | reverse complement strand
CCGGCGGCCGGGGTGGCGGCGCGGGCGACGGGCCCAGCGCGAAGGCCGCGAGCAGCGCGGCGAGCAGGAGCTTGCCCATGAAGTCCCCCGGGTGACGGCGAGCGGGTGTGTCCACCGTGCAGACTGGCACGGACGACCTCGCCGGGGCGAGCACCGGCGGTCACCGCGGCCCGGCCGGCCGCGGTGACCACCGGCCCGTCACGGGTTGACCGTCAGGAGGTGGGCGCGGTACCCCTCGCCGTAGGTCTTGGTGGGCGTGCCCGCGTAGTCCTCGATCAGCACGTTGCCGCCGCTGCAGCCCCAGGGGTTCCACGTCCAGGCCGTGTACCCGAGGTGGTGCGCGTCCAGCCAGGCCAGCACCTGGTCGACGTAGTCGTGCGCGCAGCTGTTCTGCCCGATTTCCCCGGCCTGCACCGGAACCTGGGCCGCGACCGTCCCGATCTGACTGTCCCAGCAGGACACGGTGACGCAGGCGTTGAAGTTGTAGCTGTGCCAGGACGCCATCAGGTTGCCCGCCGGGTCCACGGGCTTGTACGCCAGCCACTGCGTCAGATCGTTGGTCCAGGTGAGGCCCGCGGTCATCACCACGTTCTTCGCGCCGGTCGCGCGGACGGCGTCGACGAGTTCCTGCATGCCCGCCACCGGGTAGGCGATGCCGGTGCAGGTGCCGCCGTCGCGCAGGCACTTCCACGCGGCGGCCGCGTCGGACCAGTTGGCGGCCGCGTCCGGGTAGGGCTCGTTGAACAGGTCGAACACCACGGCGTCGTCGCCCTTGAACGCGGTGGCGACCTGGGTCCAGAACGCCGGCGTGTACTGCCGGCTGGGCATCGGCTTCTGGCAGGTGGCGTTGACGTCGGTGCACGCCGACGACGTCCCGGTGTACTGGCCGTGCGTCCAGTGCAGGTCCAGGATCGGGTTGATCCCGTTGGCCTCCAGGAGTTTCGCGTAGTCCTTGACCGCCTGCTGGTAGGGGGCGCCGCTGGGGGTGCCGGACAGGCCGAGCCAGCAGTCCTCGTTCAGCGGGATCCGGACCGCGTGGATGTTCCACGCCTTCATCGCGTCGACCGAAGCCTGGTCGACCGGGCCGCTGTCCCACACGCCCTTGCCCTGCACGCAGGCGAACTCGCCGCTGGAGCGGTTGACGCCGAGCAGCCGGTAGGGCTTGCCGTCGGCGGTGAGCAGCTGGTTGCCCGAGACGTGCAGCGCGGGCGCCGGGCCGGGCGGCGGCGGGGTCGAGGTGGTCGTCGTCGGCTTGGTGATCGGGGTGGTCGCCGTGGTCGGCGGGGTGCCGGTGCACGCGGCGCCGTTGACCGCGAAGTCGGTGGGCGTGGTGTTGGTGCCGCTGTAGGAGAAGTTCGCGCCGGTGCTGACCGAGCCGCCGGCCGGGATGGCGCCGTTCCAGCTCGCGTTGGTGACGGTGATCCGCTTGCCGGACTGCGTCCACGTGCCCATCCAGCCCTGCTGGAGGGTCTGGTTCCCGGCGTAGGAGTAGGTCAGCGTCCAGCCGTCGGCCGCCGCGGAGCCGACGTTGGCGATCCCGACGGTGACGCCGAACCCGCTTCCCCAGTCGTTGGCCGAGTAGGTGACGCGGCAGGCGAACGCGGCACTCGACTCACGCGCGGACGACACCGCCGTCGTCGTCGTGACGACCCCGGCGGCGACCGCGAGTCCCGCCACCGCGAGCGCGGCAGGACGTTTCCCGGCTCTTCCCCACATCGGCACTCCCTTGGGCGAAGTGAGCTTCTGGGAGCGTTCCCAGACGCCGTCACACGGTCGCTGCCCGGCCCCGGGTTGTCAATCACCAACGCCGACAATGGGGCCGAACAGCGCCCGGCGCGTTCACCCGACGACCGCAGGCGTCTCCGCCGCCTGGAGTCCCCCTACGGCCGCCACGGACGGTGGCCGCCGGGCTCGGCCGTGAAGACGGCTTCGCCCTGGCCGAGAGCGGGCAACCGACGCCGGAAGCCCGCAGTCGCGGCCGCCGGGAGCGTGCCGCTCAGCCGGGCGACCCCGGCCTCGATCACCGGTGGCTCGCAGACGGCCTCCAGCTTGGCCAGCACGATCAGCGCCGCTCCGGCCGCGTGCTCGGGCACTTCGAGGTCGAACCGGTCCACCGGCTCGTACACGCGGGTGCGCGCCCGCGCGAGCGCCAGTGCCAGCAGCCGCGCGGTGACTTCCCGGAACCCGCCGGCCGTGCTGAGCGGTGGCTGGAACCCCGAGTGGGTCAGGGTGACGACGCAGTCGGTGACCTCCCAGCCGTGCGGGCCGCACCCCGCCGCGCGGTACACCGTCTGCTCGATGGCCGTGTGGAAGGCCCGCGGGAGTGAGCCGCGTTCGACGGCCAGCTCGTAGCGGATCCCGCTGCCGGTGTCGCCGGGAGCCACCCGCAGCCCGACCGTGGCGACCGGATCGGCCGGGCCGAGCCGGTCCAGGAACTGGACCGCTTCCCCGACACCGACGGGCTTTTCGACGTGAACCGGCTCCGGCGGCGCGAACCGGGCGGTGAGCCCGAACTCCTCGCGCAGCCGCTCGAGGAGCACCTCGATCTGGACTTCGCCGTAGGTCCGCACCGACAGGCCGCCGCGATCGACCCGGAGACCGAGCAGCGGGTCCTGGTCGCACAGCTCCCGCAACGCCTGGTGCAGCCGGGTTTCCTCGCCGGGCCGCGCGGTGACGACCGAGACGAGCCCGGGCGACGGGAACAGCCCGGCGTCCGCCACGCCGTCCGGGGAACCGAGCCGGTCGTCGACACGGACGTCACCGAGCCCCGAGAGCCGGACCAGGTCGCCCGCACCCGCGCACGTGACCTTGGTGCCGGCGAGCGTCATCGCCGTGACCCGTCGCCGGCTTCGCTCGACCGTGCCGTCCCCCGCGCGCCGAAAGAGGTCCACCCGGTCACGCAGCCGCAACGTCCCGCCGTGCACGCGGGCGTAGGCGATCCGGTCGCCGCCGCGGCCGCGTTCGATCTTGAAGACGGTCGCGCGGAGTTCGGTGCCCGGCACCGCCGTGGGCAGGAAGTCCACGATGCCGGCGATGAGCTCGGGCACGCCGGCGCCGGTCATGGCCGAGCCGAAGAACACCGGGTAGGCCGCGCCGGCCGTCACCTGGTCACGGACGGCCTCGGCGGCCGGCACCATCGCGCGGGACAGCTTCGCCCGCAGGTCGTCGAGCACCCCGGCGGGATCGACGCCGGGCTGGTCGAGCTTGTTGACGAACACCAGCGTCGGCACCCGCAGCCGGCGCAGGATGCGCCAGAGGATGCGCGTGCTCGCCTGGACGCCGCTGGGTCCCGAGACGACGAGGACGACGCCGTCGAGCACGCCGAGCGCGCGTTCGACCTCGGCGACGAAATCGGCGTGCCCGGGCGTGTCGATGACGTTGACCGTCCGGTCGCCGGCCCGGAAGGAGACCACGCCGGTGCTGATCGTGATCCCGCGCCGCCGTTCGATGGCGAGGGTGTCGGTCTGGGTGTTGCCGTCGTCGACGCGGCCGAGCGAACCGACCGCGCCGGTGTCGAACAGCAGCCGTTCGGTCAGGCTGGTCTTACCGGCGTCGACGTGGGCGAGAATCCCGATGTTGAGAGAAGTGAAGGACAAAGAGCACTCCGGATGCCGCAACGCGTACTGGGGATTCGGCGGTGTTGCGGATCTGGCGCATGCTGCCCCCTTCTGCGGACCGGTCGGAGCGGCCCGACCGTAGCCGACGGCCCGGCGGGTGACCAACGGATTAACCGCATATGCCCGCGATATCCCGTCCGGCCTACCCTCACGGCTCGTGAACAGGCGCCCCGGGCTCAGCGCGCGGCTGAAGCTCACCATCAGCTACGCCGGGTTCCTCCTGCTCGCCGGTGCGGTGCTGCTCGCCGTCGTGTGGGTGTCCCTGCTGCGGTACGTGCCCGACAACGATCAGGACCTGCTCTGGATCGCGCCCAACCGGTACCTGCTCGTGCGCACGTTCGCGCCCGCCGCGGCCACCGCGCTCGGCTTCCTGCTCCTGTTCGGCGTCCTCGGCGGCTGGCTCCTCGCCGGACGGATGCTCGGCCCGCTCACCCGGATCGCCGACGCCGCCCGGCTGGCCGCGCACGGCTCGCTGTCCCACCGCATCCGCCTGACCGGCCCCGCCGACGAGTTCCGCGAGCTCGCCGACGTCTTCGACACCATGCTCGAACGGCTCGAATCCCAGGTCGGCGAGCAGCAGCGGTTCGCCGCGAACGCCTCCCACGAGCTGCGCACGCCGCTGGCCGTTTCGCAGGCCATCCTCGACGTCGCCGGCCAGGACCCGGACTACCCCCGGGAGGAGCTCGTCGACCGGCTCCGCACGATGAACACCCGGGCGATCGACCTCACCGAGGCCCTCCTGCTGCTCGGCCGCAGCGACCGGCGGCACTTCACCCGCGAGGCCGTCGACCTCTCCCTCGTCGCCGAAGAAGCCGCGGAAACGCTGTTGCCACTGGCCGAACAGCGGCGGATCGAGCTGGACGTCACCGGGGAGCCGGTCCACGCGACCGGGTCCGCCGCGCTGCTCCTGCGCATGGCGACGAACCTCGTCCAGAACGCGATCGTCCACAACCTGCCGGACGGCACGGTCACCGTCCGCACCGAACGCCGTCGCTACGCGAGCGTGCTGCTGGTCGAGAACACCGGACGGCCGCTGCCGCCCGAGCTGGTCCCGACGCTGACCGAGCCCTTCCAGCGCGGGACCGCGCGCACACGCACCGACGAACACGACGGCGTCGGCCTCGGGCTGGCGATCGTGCACAGCATCGTCCGGGCCCACGACGGGATGCTGGAGCTGGCACCGCGTCCGGACGGCGGCCTCCTCGTCACGGTCCGGCTCCCCGCTCGCCGGGGCAAAAATTCCTCGGGATCGATTCAGTGAAATTCTGCTAGCCTCGCCTCGTCTCGCGGCTCACCGTGGCGCCGCTCCCGCTCGACGAACTCACGAGGAGTGCGATGACTGCCATCGTCGGTGTCAAGGGCCGTGAAGTGCTGGACAGCCGGGGCAACCCGACCGTCGAGGTCGACGTCGAGCTGGCGGACGGTTCGCGCGGCCGGGCCGCGGTGCCCTCGGGCGCCTCGACCGGGACCAGGGAAGCGGTCGAGCTGCGGGACGGGGACAAGACGCGGTTCCACGGCAAGGGCGTGCGCAAGGCCGTCGACGCGGTCAACACCGAGATCGCCGAGGTGATCGTGGGCCTGGACGCCGAGGCGCAGGCAACGGTCGACCGCGCACTGATCGAGCTGGACGGCACCGCGAACAAGGCCCGGCTCGGCGCGAACGCCACCCTGGGCGTGTCGCTCGCCGTGGTCAAGGCGGCCGCGGCCGCCAACGGGCTGCCGCTGTACCGGTACGCCGGCGGGGTGTTCGCGCACCTGCTGCCGATGCCGATGATGAACATCATCAACGGCGGCGCGCACGCGGACAACCCGATCGACTTCCAGGAGTTCATGATCGGCCCGGTCGGCGCGCCGACGTTCGCCGAAGCGGTGCGAATGGGCTCCGAGGTGTTCCACACGCTGCGCAAGTCGCTGCACGACGCCGGGCACAGCACCAACGTCGGCGACGAAGGCGGTTTCGCGCCCAACCTGAGCTCGGCCGACGAAGCGCTGGAGTTCGTGCTGCGGGCCATCGAGCAGTCCGGTTACACGCCCGGCGAAGACATCGCCCTGCTGCTCGACCCGGCGGCGTCGGAGTTCTACACCGGCGAGGTGTACGACTACACGGGCGAAGGCCGCAAGCGCAGCGTCGAAGAACACGTCGCCTACCTCGCCGAGCTCACCGCCCGCTACCCGATCGTGTCCATCGAGGACGGTCTGGCCCAGGACGACTACGCCGGCTGGAAGCAGCTGACCGACACGATCGGCGACCGCGTCCAGCTCGTCGGCGACGACGTCTTCTGCACCAACGTGAACCTCTTGAACGACGGCATCGAGCGCGGCATCGGGAACTCGATCCTGGTGAAGGTGAACCAGATCGGCACCCTGACCGAAACCCTGACCACGGTCGAGACGGCGCACAAGGCGGGCTACTCGGTGGTGATGTCCCACCGCTCCGGCGAAACGGAGGACACGACGATCGCCGACCTCGCGGTGGCCACGAACTGCGGCCAGATCAAGACCGGCTCGCTGTCGAGGGCGGACCGCACGGCCAAGTACAACCAGCTCATCCGCATCGAGGAGGAGCTCGGCGCCGAGGCCCGCTACGCGGGAGCGACCACGATCAGCGGCCGGCGCTGAGACCGCGGCCGGTCGTGAGTGGTAAGGCGGGTTCTAACCCGCCTTACCACTCACGAGCCGTCGTTCGCGCGGGGTACGTGGCGCACCACGACACCCACGATCCGCTCCCGCGGCACGAACCCGTAGTGGCGCGAATCCCAGCTGGTCGGCCGGTTGTCGCCCAGGACCACCGTGCAGCCGGGCGGGACCAGCTCGCCGCCGAGGCCGTGGATGTCCGGGTCGGCCCAGTCCGCCGGGATGCGGTCGCCCGCCACCGCCACCACGCGCTTGAGCAGCAGCTGGTCGCCCACCGGCGCGCCGCTCGGCAACTGGGGGAAGCGCAGCAGGGCCACCTGGCCGCGGCGGGCGCGGCGGGTCCGGCGCACCAGGACCCGGTCGCCGGACGACAACGCCGGCTCCATGCTCGGACCGTCCACAGTGGTCATGATCAGCCGGCGGCGGACGGCGAAGACGCCGAAAGCCAACAGCGCTAGGAGAACTTTCACGACGCCGCCTGGTACCCGTCGGCCTGCAGGCGGAACAGGCGGGCGTAACCCCCGCCGGCAGCGAGCAGGCTGTCGTGCGTTCCCAGTTCCGTCACGCGGCCGTCCTCGAGGACGGCGATGCTGTCGGCGTCGCGGACCGTGCTCAGCCGGTGCGAGATGAGCAGGCTCGTGCGGCCCTGCCGGTGCTCGCGGATGCGGGCGTGCACCTCGTGTTCGGCCTCCGGGTCGAGGCCGGAGCTCGGCTCGTCGAGGATCATCAGGTCGCGGCCCTCCCGGACGAGCGACCGCGCCAGCGCCAGCCGCTGCCACTGCCCGCCGGACAGCACCACGCCGGCCGAGGTGCCGATCTCGAAGATGCGGGTGAGCGGCGTGTCGTAGCCCTCCGGCAGGGCGGCGATCCGGTCGTGCGCGCCCGCGCGGGTCGCCGCGGCCACCAGCCGGGCTCGATCGTCCAGTGCGGACAGTTCGCCGAGCCCGATGTTCTCGGCCGCCGTCATGTCGTAGTTCATGTGGTCCTGGAACACCGCACTGATCCGGTTGCGCAGCAGGGCGTGCGGCACGTCGCACAGGTCGACGCCGTCCCAGAGGATCCGCCCCCGCGTCGGGTCGTACATGCGGCACAACAGCTTCACGAGCGTGCTCTTGCCCGCGCCGTTGAGACCGACGAGAGCGACCGCGGTGCCGTGCGGGATCGTGAGGTCGACCCCGCGCAGCACCCACGGGTGCTCGTCGCTGTAGCGGAACCAGACGTCGCGCAGCTCGATCCCGTGCCGCAGCGGGGGAACCGTGTCGCGGGACCCGCTCGGCAGGTCGGGTTCCGCGCGGACCACGGCGACGTGGTGCGCGAACGACAGCAGCCGGGCCTGGCCGTTGGCGATCGACGACGCCAGCGTCCCCAGCGCGGCCTGCACCCCGGCGACGGCGGCGACGAACATCGAGACGGCGCCGGCGCTGAGCGACCCGGCGCGCGCCGACGTGATCGCCCACCAGAGACCCGCCCCGGCGACGGCCGCGCTCAGCGCCGTCAGCCCGCCCATCGTCCACAGCTCCCGGACGTCCATCCGGCGCTGGGCTTCGTTGGCGCTGCGGCGTTCGTCCATCAGCCGGGCGCGCAGGAACGCCCCGATGCCGAACAGGCGGATCTCGGTCGCGGCGGGGATGCCGGTGAGCAGCTGGGTGTAGAAGAACTCGCGCCGGGCGAACCGCTCGATCCGCCACTCGACCGCGGCGCGACGCCGCGACAGCAGCAGTTCGGCGAGCAGCGCAGGAAGCGCGGCGGCCAGCACGACGCCGGTCATCGCCGGGCTCAGCAGGAGCAGCGAGCCGAGGAAGCCGGCCAGGGAGAGCGTCCCGCTGAGCGTGCCGCCGACGCCGTCGACGATCTCTGGCATCCGCCCGCAGCTCTCCTGGGCCAGCCGCAACCGGTCCTGGTAGGCGGGGTCCTCGAAGGTGCGCAACCCGACCTGGCGGCCGAGGGCGGCGAACAGCCGGTCGGTGGCGACCGTGCTCGCCGCGCGGCCGATCTGCGCGCGGACGTAGTGGGTGAGCACGGGCAGCGCGGCGACGGCGAGCCCGGTGAGCACCAGCGCCCCGGCGAGGCCGCCGACCGAGCCCGTGCGCTCGACGAGCCGGTCGAGGACGAGCTTGGTCAGCCAGGCGGTGGCGATCGGGGCGGCGGCCGCGGCCACCGTCAGCACCAGCAGGCCCAGCAGCCGCGCCGGGCCGGACCGCCACAGCAGCGCGGCGGCGGCCGCGGCCGCCGCCCGCACCTGGCCCGCGCCGATCCGCCGGTCCGGTTCCGCCACGGTCACCGGCCGGCGGGCACGGGCAGCTCGTGCACCCGTCCGGCGGTCGCGGTCACCCGCCCGCCGTCGACGACGTACAGCGCGGGCGTCCAGGTGTTGCGGAACGCGGCGGCGACCGGGCCGCCGTCGAACGCCGCCGTCACCACGTGGGCGACCTCGGCGAGCGCGCGCACGGTTTCCGGCTCGTCGCCGGCGAAGACGGCGACGACGTTGTCACGGCCTTGCGCGCGGGCGTAGGCGAGGAAGCCGGGAAGGGTTTCGTGGCAGGCGACGCAGTCGGCGGAGAAGAACGCCACGGTGCCATTCAGCTCGGCAGCCGTGAGCGGCTCGCCGTCGGTCGTGGTGACGGCGAACTCGCCGACGGCCGCACCGGGCTGCAGCGCGAAGAGCGAACCGGAATTCGGCTGCCCGGTCTGCGTCCTCATCCGGCGCAGGATGCCGACGGTCAGGAGCAGGTTGAGCAGGCAGCACAGGCCGAGCAGCACCAGCGCGGCGACGACGATGGGCATCAGGAACTCCTTGCGAACAGGACAGCGATGTCGTCCATGGCGATGACGAGCACGGCCACCACGACGCCGGCCGCGAAGGCCACCGCGGCCCCGGCGACGGACGGCAGGTGCTCCGGCGCGAGCGCGCCGAGGAGGGCGGAGCAGATCAGCAGGGTGTTGCGGACCAGGTGACGCGGACCGATCGGGGATTCGGTCGCGCCGAAGCAGCGGCAGGGAGCACGCCGCCCGCGTCGCAGTGAAGCGGCGATGGCGGCGGTGAACGCCAGCAGCAACGCCGTCGCGAGGGCGAAACCGGCGATCGGGGTGACCAGCACGAGGACGGCCGAGGCGAGTTCGGTGCCCACGACGGCCACCGACACCGGCGTCACCCACCGCGCGGGCATCGGCACCAGCGCGGGCACCGAGCGCGCGAACCCGCGGAAGTCCCGCAGCTTCGAGAACGACGAAGCGGCGAACACCACGGCGATCAGCGCCGTGCCGGCGGCCCGCAGGTACTCCATGTCACTCCCCCACACCGGGTGGTGTCCGCGGGGAAGGGGGCGGACACCACCCGGCACGTCGCCGGTGCGGCTCAGCAGCTGCTGCGGACCTTGGACCACTCGCAGCCGGTCTGCGGGCAGCAGAACCGGTACCAGTAGCCGGGGTGGCCCTGGGCGTTGCAGAAGTAGGCGCCGCTGCAGGCCGAAGCCTCGGCGGTGGGCACGAGCCGGTTGAGCACGCGGTCGATCAGGCGCCCCATGGTGTCTCCCTTCGACGGTGGGTGTCCGAGGCGTGGGAAGTGGTTCGCACCCCCCGCGCCGGCTGCGAGCATTGCGGGCGGCGCGGGGCCCGGGCAGCAATCCCGGACGAACCCGGACGGCGCCGGTCAGCCGCCCGCCGCCACCGGGCGACCCAGCGCCGCCGCGATCTCCGGCGACTCCGGCAACCCCAGCTCCCGGTGCCGCTCCCGCGCCGCCAGCCAATGGCGCCGCGCGCCCTCCGGATCACCAACCGCGGTCAACGCCCTGGCCAAGCCCGTGTGCGCCCGCGCTGCCGCGTGCAAACTGCCCAATTCCGCCGCCATCGCCAACGCGCACTCGTGGGTCGTGCGGGCGTCGTCCGTGCGGCCGAGTTCCTGGGACGCCTCCGCCAGGCACAGCAGCGCCTCCACGTGCAGGTCGCGGTCGCCCGCCTGCTCGGCGATCGCCGTCGCGCGGCGGAAGTACGTGCAGGCCTCGGCGTGGCTGCCCGACCGCAGGTGCGTGTCGCCGATGTTGAGCAGGGTGCGGCCGGTGTCGCACAGGTCGCCGGACTGCTGGTCCATGGCCAGTGCCTTCAGGTGGCTCTCCAGCGCCTCCGCGTACCAGCCCAGCCGCCCGTAGACGAAGCCGAGATTGGTCAGCGCGGTCCGCTCGCCCGCCCGGTCGCTCAGCTCGCGCGCCAGCGACAACGTCTCCCGCTGAAAGCCCGCCGAGCGCACGAAATCGGCGTTCCAGGAGGCGATCGCGCCCAGTGTGCCGAGCGCCCGGCACTCGCCGGAACGGTCTCCGGCGCCGCGGAAGCAGGCCAGTGCCTCCTCGGCGTGCCGGGTCGCGACGTCGTAGCGCCCGACCTGGCCGTGGGTGGCCGCCAGGCTCAGCAGCGCGTGCCCGCGGGCGATCGGGTCCGCCGACTCCGCCGCGCTCGTGTGCAGGACCAGCGCCTCGCTCAGGTGGCCGCCGGTCTGCAGGTACCGGAACAGCAGCCGCGACAGCAGGCCCGCGTGGCCGGACGGCACCCCGTGCACGCCGGCGCCGACCAGGTTGGCCCGTTCGGCGTCCAGCCACGCGGTCGCCGGCTCGCGGTCGGCCAGCGGCGGGATCGGCAGGCCGGGGTCGGGGACGCGGAACCGGTAGTCCCGCATCCGCGGCGCGTACTGGTCCATCGCGGTCGCCGCGGCGAAGGTGTAGTAGTCGAGCAGCCGGGTCACCGCGGCCTTCCGGGCGGCGGGCGCGTCCTCGTCCTGCGCCCGCGCCATCCCGAACGCGCGGATGAGGTCGTGCAGCTCGAACCGGCCCGCCTCCCCGCGCCGCACCAGGCTGGCCGCGACGAGCCGGTCCGCGGTCCGGGTCGCCTCCGCCAGGCCGGTCCCGGCCAGTGCGGCGACGCCGTAGGCGTCCAGGTCTGCGCCCGGGTGCAGGGCGAGCAGCCGCAGGACCCGCCGTTCCGGCTCGGCGAGCTGGTCGTAGGACAGGCTGATGGACGCGTCCACGGCGTTGTCGAGCCGCAGGTGCGCACGCCGCTGCTCCAGCCGCTCCAGGTGGTCGGCCAGCAGCCACGACCGGTGGGCCGGCGCGGTCATCCAGAGCGCGGCGAGGCTCAGCGCGAGCGGCAGCCGCCCGAGTTCGGCGGTGATCCGCCGGGCCACGCCGGGCGCCTGGTCGACCCGCGCCGCACCGACCGTGCGTCTCAGGTACGCGAACGCGTCGTCCGGGCTCAGCACGTCCAGCGGCACGGGCGTGGCCCCCGCCAGTCCGGTGAGCGCCAGGCGGCTGGTGACGAGCACCGGGCCGCCCCGCTCGCCGGGCAGCAGCGGCCGGACCTGGTCCTCGCTGCCGGCGTTGTCGAGGACGACCAGCAGCCGCCGCCCGGCCGAACGCTCCTGGTAGACCCGCGTCTTGCCGGCGAGGTCGGCGGGGACGGCGTGGCCGGGGACGCCGAGCAGGCGCAGGAACGAGTCGAGCACCGCGCCCGGGTCCACCGGCGGCTGGCCGGAGTCGGGGTGGAACCCGCGCAGGTTCACGAAGAGCGCGTTGTCGCACCGGCCCGTCCGCACCAGCTCGTGTCCGAAGTGGACGGCCAGTCCGGTCTTGCCGACCCCGGCCATGCCCGCGATCACCGCCGGCCCACCCGCGCCGAGCACCTCGCCGAGCCGCGCGAGCTCCGCCCGGCGCCCGGTGAAGTGCGGGACGGCCTCCGGCAAGCCGAGCTGGGCCTGCACGAAGATCGCCGCCTCCGCGCGGCCGCGGACCACCCGCAGCACGTCCTGCCACTCGCCGACGTACCCCGGGTCCGGGTGCAGCACCTCGACCACGGCCAGCAGCAGGTCGGTGTTGGGCCGCGCCCGGCCGGTCTTGAAGCAGTCGGCGACGGTCGTGCGGGCGGTCCGCTCCCCGGGCGGGCGCCCGGCGGCCGTCCAGAGCCGGTTGACCCGCTCGGCGATCTGCGCGTACGACGGGCCGCCCGCCCACGCCTTGAGCAACCGCAGTTGCCCGATCAGCTCGGCCAGCGTACGCGCAAGCCCCGGATCGGGTGGTTCGGTGAACGCCATTCCGCCATGGTGGCCGCGTTTCCGCGATCGGCGTCCCGATTTCGCCCCAGAAGGCGCCCGGTTCGGTGTCAGCCGAAAAGCGACAAATCGACAGACTCGGCCAAGGCCCGGTAACCGGCGTCGCTGCCGTGCAGGAAGTCGCCGGAGTGGAACTCCGCCCGGATCCGGCTCGGCTGGTCCGGGTCGCGCCAGACGGCGTCGAAGTCCAGCACCGCGTCGAACGCCCCGCCGGTGCGGATCCACTCGTTCACCACCTGCCGCGCGGCCTCGCCCTCCGCGGAGTAGGCCTCCGAGCCGCCGAAGGGCGCGATGGTGGTGGCGTAGACCCGGACGCCGTGTTCGCGCGCCCGGGCCGCCAGCTGCCGGAAGCCGGCGATGACGTCGTCCGTCGTCACCGGCCCGCCGGGGAACATCTTCAGGAAGTCGGCGAGAGGACCGTCGTCGCGCGGGGCGAAGGAGATCGCGATGTCGTTGCCGCCCGCGGACAGCACGACGCCGCCGAGGCCCGGCGTCGCCAGGACGTCCCGGTCGAAGCGGGCCAGCACTGAGGCACCGAACCGGTCGTTGAGCATCCGGTTGCCACTGATGCCCTGGTTGACGACGAAGCCGCCGCCGCGCGCGGCCAGCAGTTCCGGCCAGCTGTGGTGGGTGTCCGGAGTGGACCCGGCGCCGTCGGTGCGCGAGTCGCCGATCACGACGACAGCCGAGGCCGGCGCGTCGGGGAGCACGTCGACCGCGGAGAGCAGCGCCCGCGCCGGCAGCTCCCTGGCGTCCGGCGGCAGCTCGGGAGCGGCGACGGCGTCACCGGGGATCGTCCAGCCGGTGTCCAGGACGGGATCGTGGCACGTACAGGTTTCCACGCGTCCGGGCAGGTGGAGGCTGATGGACAACTCCGTGAGCGCCGCCGCCGGCAGGTCGACCGGGTCACTCAGCATCGGCGCCCCCACCGGGATGGTGCCGGACGCGGCACCGGCGAACGTCAGCGCGCGCCCCTCCCGCACCCCGCCGCCCGGCACCGCGAGACCCACGTGCGCCGCGCCGATGGTCACCGGCGCGGTCCCGAACTCGTTGGTGAAGCGGACGCGCACCCGGCGCCCGCCACCGCTGAGGCGCACCACCTGGCGCAGGGTCACGCCGGCGAGCGGCGGGTGGTCGTCGAGGGAGCCCAGCCCGTCGTGAGCCGATTGGGGTGCCGCACCCCAGCTGCGCACCCAGGGAATCTGCGTCTCGGTCATGTCTGCCTCCGTTGCTGGATCCGATGTCCGAAGGCTGCGGCGGGCCGCTCACACGCGACGCACGCGGCGCTGACACGATCGACGCATGGAGGGGCTTCGCATCACGCTGCTGGGCACGTTCCAGGTGTCCCGGGGTGACGTCGTCCTGCCGGTGCCGGGCGCGCGGCTGCAGGCCCTGCTCGTCCGGCTGGCGCTCGCCGGCGGCCGTGCGGTCGAGCCGGGCGTGCTGGTCGACGCCGTGTGGGGCGACGATCCGCCGTCCGGCACCGCCTCGGCCCTGCAGACCCTCGTCTCCCGGCTGCGCCGCGCCCTCACCGCGGCCGACGGGGTGCTCGTGCAGGTCGCGGGCGGCTACCGGCTGGCCGTGGACACCGTGGACGCGGTGCGCTTCGAAGAGCTCGCCGCGGCAGGCCGCGAACGGCTGCGGGCCGGGGACGCGGACGCCGCGAGCGCCGCCCTCGCCGAGGCCGTGGCGTTGTGGGGCGAGCCCGCGGTCATCGCCGCCGTCGCCCCGGCGGTGGCGACCCGGTTGATCCGGCTGTCGGTCGAGGCCGTCGCCGACCTCGCCGACGCCGAGGTGGCGCTGGGACGCGCCGAGCCGGCCGCCGCCCGGCTGACCGCGTTGCTGGCCGAGCACCCGGCGCACGAACGCGCGGCGGCCCTGCTGATGGACGCGCTTGCCGCACAAGGACGTCAGGCCGAAGCGCTGACCGTGTACGAGCGGGTCCGCCAAACCCTCGCGGAAGAGCTCGGTGCCGATCCGGGCACCGCCTTGCGGGAACGCCACCTGCGCCTGTTGCAGCCCGCGCCCGAACCGGACCGGCCCCGGCCCGCTCCCCTGCCCGCGCCGCTGACCAGCTTTCTCGGCCGCGACGACGACCTCGCGCGCCTCGGCGCCTTGCTCACGACCGGCAGGCTGGTCACCGTCCTCGGCCCGGGCGGCGCCGGCAAGACCCGGCTGGCGCTGGAGGCGGCTCGCCGCTACCGGCACGACGTCCGGCTCGTCGACCTCGCGTCCGTCACCGAACCGGCGAAGGTGGGGCAGGCCGTGCTCGCCGGGATCGGGCTGCGGGGCGGCGCGCTGTTCGACGCCCGCCGGCGCGCCGGTGGAGGCGAAACGGACGTGCTCGTCAGCGAACTCGGCGGGCGGGAAAGCCTGCTGCTGCTCGACAACTGCGAGCACCTGATCGACGCCGTCGCCCACCTGGTCGCGACGCTGCTGCCGCGCTGCCCCGGCCTGCGGGTGGTCGCCACCAGCCGCGAACCCCTGGCCGTGGACGGCGAAGCGCTCGTGCCGCTGGGCCCGCTCGCCTTGCCCGGCCCCGATGACGACGTCCGCGAAGTGGCGTCCGTGCGGTTGTTCGCCGAGCGGGCGGCCGCCGTGCGTCCCGGCTTCGCCGTCGACGACACCACGCGGGCCGACGTCGTGCGCGTGGTGCGGGGCCTGGACGGCCTGCCGCTGGCCCTTGAACTGGCCGCCGCCCGGCTGCGGACGCTGTCGCTGCCCGACCTGGCCGACGGGCTCGCCGACCGGTTCCGGCTGCTCACCACCGGCAGCCGGACCGCGCCGCCGCGGCACCGCACCCTGCGTGCGGTCATCGCGTGGAGCTGGGAGCTGCTCGACGAGCGCGAACGCACGGTCGCGGACCGGATTTCCGTCCTGCCCGGCGGGGTCACGGCCGCGTCGGCCGCCGCCGTCTGCGCCGGCGCGGTGCCCGCGGGCGACGTGCCCGAGTTGCTCGCCGCCCTCGTCGACCGGTCACTGCTGCAGCTCGCGCCGGGGCGCTATCGCATGCTCGAGACCATCCGCGAGTACGGGCTCGAGCGCCTCACCGGCTCCGGCGACCTCGGCCCGGTCCGCGACCTGGCCGCGGCCCACTTCGCCGGGTTGCCGGCCCGGTACGACCCCGAGCTGCGCGGACCCGGCCAGCTGGCGGCGATGGCCGTCATCGGTGCCGAGTACGACAACACGCTCGCCGCCCTGCGGCACCTGTGCACCACCGGCAACGCCGCCGCGATCGGCCTGGCCCTGGCGCTGACCTGGTACTGGCAGATGTTCGGCCGCGACGCCGACGCCGGCTACTGGCTCGGCGAGGCCTTGGCGGTGCCCGGCGAGCCGTCTCCCGAGCGGGACTGCGCGCGGGCCGCCCACCTGCTCAGCCGGGCGGACATCCTGTCGGGCCTCACCGCCCGGGAGGCCGAGGCGGACCGCGCGGAGATGCGCGAGCTGGCCGGACGGCTGCTGGCGCACCCCGGCCTGCCGAGCCACTACCGCGTCTTCGGCCCGATGCTGCTCTTCCTGCTGGGCGACGAGACCGCCCCCGCGCACTTCCGGCGGCTGGCCGAGCGCGACGACGAGTGGCTGTCCGGGCTGGCGCACAAGTTCCAGGCCGAAATCGCCGAGAACGCGGGTGAGCTCGACCGGGTGCGCGTCCACGTGGAGGCGGCCCTGGCGGGTTTCCGGCGGGCCGGCGACCGGTGGGGCCAGGCGGCGACGCTGCCGATGCGCGCCCAGCTGCGGCGCTACGACGACCTCGACGGCGCGCTGGCCGACCTGCGCGAAGCCCGGGCGCTGGCGGGCGAATTCGGCGTGCCCAGCCTCGGCGACCAGCTCTACAACGACCTGCGCTGGTTCGACCTGCACGTCCGGCGCGGCGAAACCGGCCGGGCCCTGGACGTCATCGGCGCCGCCCGGGAACGGGTGCGGCGCACGTCGTCGGCGGACCTGCCGGTGCTGGTCGACGGCTGGGAAGCCGGGCTGCGGGTGCAGCTCGGCGAGCCGGCCGAGGCCGGTGCCCTGCTCGACGACGCCGAACGCCGGCTGCTCGGCGACACCGGGTTCCCCTCCGACCACGCCCGGACGCTGATCGCCGGAGCGCGCTCGGCCCTATGCCTGGCCCAGGGCGACCTGGCCGGCGCGGCCGAGGCCGGGCGCGCGGCGTACGCGGCCGCGCTGGCGGCCCGCGACCTGCCGATCCTGTCCCTGGTGGCGGTGCACACGGCCGCCCTCGCCGACGCACTCGGGCGGCCGCACGAATCGGCCGTCCTGCTCGGCGCCGCCGCCCGGCTGCGCGGCGCGCACGACCGCACCGATCCGCAGGTCCGTGCCCTCACCAGCCGCGGCCGGGCCGCGCTCGGCGAGGACGAATTCGCCGCGGCGTACGCGAACGGCTGGGAGCTGGACGCGGCATCGGCGGTGGCCCGCCTCGCTTTGTGAGCGCGGTGTGCGCGCCGTGTGCGTGCCGGCGGTCAGGCTCGGGGCACGTTGCACGACCTCGAGAAGGCGGTTTGTCATGCGTGACGTGGTGATCGTGGGGGCGGGCCCGGTCGGGCTGTTCCTCGCCGGCGAACTCGGCCTCGCGGGCCGTTCGGTGCTGGTGCTCGAACGGGAGCCGGAGCCGCAATCGCCGTGGCGGAGCTTCCCGCTCGGCCTGCGGGGCCTGACGGGCGGCTCGGTCGAGGCGTTCCACCGCCGCGGGATGCTGCCGGCACTGCTGGCCGCGTCCAATGTGGACGAACGGCCCGAAGCGGTCGTTCCCCGTTCGGCCGGCCACTTCGCCGGAATGCCGCTCGACCCGGCGGACGTCGACCTCGCGCGCCTGCCCCACCGGTTGCCCAGCCCGGCGCTCGACGGCATCATGACCAGCCTCGAAGCGGTGGAAACGGTGCTGGCCGAGCGAGCCGGCAAGCTCGGCGTCGAGATCCGCCGTGGCGTTGCGGTCACGGCGGTGGCGCAGGACGGCACGGGCGTGGTCGCCCGGGCCGGCGAGGAGGAGTACCCGGCCCGCTGGCTCGTCGGCTGCGACGGCGGCCGCAGCACGGTCCGGCGGCTGGCGGGCTTCGAGTTCGCGGGCACCGAGCCGCAGCTCACCGGGTACCTCGCGCTGGCCACGCTCGCCGATCCCGGCGTCCTCCGGCGGGGCTTCACGGTGACCCCGCAGGGGATGTACGTGACGATGTCCGAGCCGGGCCACTTCGGTGTGCTGGACTTCGACGGCGGGGCGTACGACCGTTCGCAGCCGCCGACGCGGGAGCACCTCGAATCGGTGCTGCGCCGCGTATCCGGCACCGACGTGACCCTCACCGACGTCCACCGGGTCTCCACCTTCACGGACCGCGCGAGGCAAGCGACGACGTACCGCCGCGGCCGCGTCCTGCTGGCCGGCGACGCGGCGCACATCCACTCTCCGCTCGGCGGCCAGGGCTTGAACCTCGGCATCGGCGACGCGATGAACCTGGGCTGGAAGCTCGCGGCGACACTGGCGGGGGACGCGCCTGCGGGTCTCCTCGACACCTACCCGGCCGAACGCCACCCGGTCGGCGCGCGGGTGCTCGACTGGTCCCGCGCCCAAGTGGCGGTGATGCGCCCGGACCCGCATTCCCGCGCGGCCCGGTCGGTCCTCGGCGACCTCCTCGCCACCCGCGACGGCACGACGTACGTCTTCGAGCGGACGTCCGGTACTTCGCTGCGCTACTTCGGCGAAGACGGCATCGCCGGGCGCAACGCGCCGGACTTCGTGCTGACGGACGGCACCCGCCTCGCCGACCTGCTGCACGACGGCCGAGGTGTCGCGCTGGACTTCGGCGGCCGACTGCCCGCGATCGGGGACCGGATCCGGTACGTCACCGGCCCGGCCCGGGACGACCTGGGGTTCGGGGCGGTGTTGGTCCGGCCGGACGGGATCGTCGCGTGGGCCGGGGACCGGGAGCCGGACGTGGGTTCGTTCGAGGAGGCCGTGCGCCGCTGGTTCTGAACCCGGGACCCGGCTGCGCAGCTCTCCGACCGGGCCGATGGTAACGAAACGGTAACGGCACTTTGCCAGTTTGAACCGCTCGTCCGAAATGCCCGTTTCTGCCTACGTCGGGACCGCGGCCGGAGGTCCGGAACTTCGGCCGCTCCCCGGGTCCCGCACGTCCGGACCGGACGTGTCGCTGGTCGCTGCCCGGGCCGCGCGTCACCTTGCCGCGCCCGGGAAACCGAACGAGGTGAACAACTCCATGCCCCGAAAACCCGCCACGGGCCGGCACCGCATCACCCGGCGCACCAAGCTCGCCACCCTCGGCCTGGGCCTGGCGCTCGCCGCCGGTGCCCTGGTCGTCGCCACCACCACCGGCGGCACCGGTACCGCCGGAGCGTCCGAAGTGGACAAGTCGTTCTTTGTCGACATCACGAAGGTGCCCAAGGGCACGAACGTCAACCAGGCCCTGCAACGCCAAGGCGCCCGCGGCAGCTTCACCGTGGACTGCGGCCGCAACGAAAACCAGCACTTCAACCCGGACAACTTCATCGCCCAGCCCGGCGTCCGCAACGGCGCCGAGCACCTGCACGACTACGTCGGCAACCTCTCCACCAACGCCGACTCCACCAACGAGAGCCTCGCGAAGGCCGGCACCACCTGCAAGAACGGCGACAAGTCGACGTACTTCTGGCCGGTCGTCCGCATCGACACCGAGGAAGACGAAGAGAACCCGCCCGCCAAGGAGGTCTCCGGCGATCGCGAGCGGGCCAAGCAGGAGAAGGCCGGGACGCAGGTCGACTGCCCGGACGTCGCCAGCAAGCTCGCCGACGTCCCCGACCAGGCCGCCGCCGAGGTCGAGCGCAACCTCGACTTGCTCGACAACCAGGTCGAGGAGGCGAACGCGCGGATCGCGGGCGGCGACCTCAAGTCGGAGCAGGACATCCGCAACGCCGTGCTGAACCCGCTCGGCGACAAGCGCAAGGCGACTCTCGACCGCATGGCCATCGCCATCGGCCGGACCGGGGCGAAGCCGGAGGACCTGGGCGGTCTGGCGGCCTGCGCCCTGAAGAAGAACGGCCAGGGCGGGCTCGACAACGGCGGCGGCAACAGCACCGGCAAGCCCGCCGAACTGCCGGGGGTCGACGAGAACAACGAGATCGGCGACAACGAAGGCGAGATCCAGCGCGTCGAGCGGGCCGACCTGACCTTCACCAGCGGCGGCGCCCGCCGGGTCGTGGCGATGCCGCAGTTCCTCCGGATCCTCTACGGCGACGCCAAGCAGAGCACGAACGGGCCGGCCAACGTCCGGCCGAGCTGGACGTGCAGCGGGTTCGAGGACCGGCTCACCGACAAGTACCCGATCTGTCCCGAGGGCAGCAAGGTCAAGCGCATCCACGCCTTCCCGAACTGCTGGGACGGCAAGAACATCGACAGCGCCAACCACCGCTCGCACATCGTGTTCGCCGATCAGCAGGGCCGGTGCCCGCAGGGCTTCAAGAACGTCCCGCAGCTGCGGATCACGCTGACCTACAACATCCCCCGGGCGGTTCAGGTCAACGGACAGTACAAAGTGGACGCCTTCGAGCAGGAGAACCACAACCCCCGCTCGGACCACGACGACTTCGCCAACGTCATGGGCCAGCGCCTGATGAACCAGGTGGTCCGCTGCATCAACAGCGGCCAGCGCTGTTCGCAGTGAACGTCCGGTAGGTACGGCTCAGGGCCGGAAAGTGTCTGCTTTCCGGCCCTGAGCGCGGGGGCTTACTGGTGCAGGAGGGAGGTCGCCGGCCCGAGGAGGGAGCCCGCGCCCTGCTGGTTCAGGTTCGGCATCGCGGGGAGAAGTCCCTGGACGTTCGGCAGGAGCCCGCCCAGCAGCGGCAGCCCGTCGCCGATGGCCCGGCCCGACTTCGCCGTCCGCGGCAGCGTCGGCAGGCCGGTCGCCGTCAGCTCGCTGCCGAGGGGCGCGTTGAGGTCCGGTTCCGTCAGGTCGCCGTCGACCTCGGCACTCGGGACGTGCTGCAGCAGGGACGCCGGCACCGAATACCGCACGGTCGGCGCGGGCAGCGCCTGGGCGACGGGCAGCACCGCGTCGACGGCCTGGGCCGGCTGCGGCAGCTCCACGCCGGCCGCGGCGGCGCTCCCGGCGCCGACCAGCAGGAGGCCGCCGCTGACCAGGGCGACCTGCAGGATTCGCTTGGTGTGAATGCGCATGACAAATACTCCTTCGAGCAAGACTGGGTGATTGGTCCGCGGAAAAACGAGGCGGATCAATCAGGCGTGACGCCGGGCCGGATTTCCGCGGACACCACACCACGGTGCGGCGCACCATTCCGGCAGCGCACCGACTGCGCGCGGGGTGCGGAATCCGGCAGCACGACATCGCCGTAACCGCGATCCTGCCCGGATGCGGGACCGGCATTGGCCGAAATCGAGCAGGGCGGCGGCCACAATCGTCCGCCGGGAGTATTCCCGCCGTGCTCGGCCTGGAGGTCGGCCGGCAACGGTCCCGTGGTCGTGACGACGCGAACCGGGACCATCGCCGGCGCGGGGCCGGCCGGTCGCTCGCGCGGGACGCTGTCCACCAGCGCGGGCGCGGCTTCGACCGGCCTCGCCGCGCTGGGACTCGCTTTTTCCGCGTGGTCGCGAGGACCTTCGACCGGCCTGTCGAGCTCGGTCGGCCCCGCCGCGGCAATTCGCCCGACGGCGGCGACGGCCGCGGGGATGGCCTTGGGGACCTGGCTTTTCACCAGGTCGGCCAGCCGAGCCGGGTCCACGCCCGGCAATTCGGGCACCACGGGCAGCACCGGGGCAGCCATCCCGAGCGGGCCGTCGGTGACCTGGGTGACGGTGCTGGCCGACGCGGTGGCCGTGAGCCACGCAAGCGCACAGGCGGCGGCCGCGCCCCCGACGACGACGAGGGCGCGCACCAGGAACCGACCGGCCTTCGCCGTGTCGTTTTCCCGCCTGGTCACGATTCGCAGTCCCGCCTGTTCCACCACCGACGATCAATCCCGCCGATTCGGCAGCTTCACCATAACGACACCGCATTCACCGCCGTGACGCACCCCCGTTTTCCGGGCACGCACAATTGTGGCAATTCACCCGGTACAGCGATATAAAAGCTGAATACCGGGGATTTTCGTCAGCCCGATCGGGGGATCACGGCCGCAACAGGACCTTGGTCCAGCCGTCTTCGCGGTGGTCGAACCGCTCGTAGCCCTCGGCCGCCTGCTCCAGCGGCAGTTCGTGCGACACGAGGAACGAGGGGTTGGCCCGGCCGGTGATGATCAGGTCGCGCAGCCGCCGGTTGTACCGCTTGACCGGGCACTGCCCGGTGCCCATGCGCTGGCCCTTCGTGAACAGCGTGCCGTAGTCGAACCCGATCCGGCCTTCCTTCGCTCCCTCAGTCGCCGCGCCCGGGTCCTGCGGGACGTAGACGCCGACGACACCGATGCCGCCGGTCGAGCGCACCGACTTGACCAGGTTGTCCAGCACCAGCTCCGGGTGTTCCTGGCCGGAGTGGTCGTGCGCCTGGTAGCCGACGGCCTCGACCCCGCAGTCCGCGCCCTGGCCGCCGGTGGCCGCCATGATCTGCTCGACCGGGTCCGCTTCGCTGAAGTCCACCGGCAGCACGCCGATCTTCTCGGCCATGGCCAGCCGGTCGCGTTCCTTGTCGACGACGTAGACCTCGGCCGCACCGCGGATCACCGCGCTGTGCGCGGCCAGCAGGCCCACCGGACCGGCCCCGAACACGACCACCCGGTCCCCCGGGCGCATTCCGGCCAGCTCGGTGCCGTGCCAGCCGGTCGGGAAGATGTCCGACAGCATCGTGAAGTCGTTCTCGTACTCGGTGCCTGCGGGCAGGTCGAGCAGGTTGAAGTCGGCGTAGGGCACGCGCAGGTACTCGGCCTGGCCGCCGTCGTAGGGGCCCATGTTCGCGTACCCGTACGCGGCGCCGTCCATGCCTTCGGCCGGGTTGACCCGCAGGCAGAACGACGTCCAGCCCTCCAGGCAGTTCCGGCAGGTGCCGCAGGCGATGTTGAACGGCACGGACACCCGGTCGCCCACCTTCACCCGGGTGACGCCCGCGCCGATCTCGACGACGATGCCCATGTTCTCGTGGCCGAGGACCTTGCCCTCCTCGACCGCGGTCCGGCCTTCGTACATGTGCAGGTCGGAGCCGCAGATGTTCGTCGTCGTGATCTTCACGATCGCATCCGTCGGCTGCTCGATCCCCGGATCGGGTACCTCGCGCACTTCCACCTGGCGCGGACCCCGGTACACCACTGCCTTCATCTCGGCTCCCATCGATCACCGCATGTCCGGCGCGGCTACCCGGCTTGTCCCGCGGTAACCCCGATCAGGTGAGGTCGAGGATCGTCTTCCCGCGGCCGTGCCCGGAATCGAGCCGCTCGTGCGCTTTGCGCACCTGGTCGAGCGGCAGGACCTCGTCGACGACCGGCCGGGCCTGACGCCGTTCGAACACCGGGGTCAGCTCCTCCAGGCGACGGCGTTCGCGGGTGAGCATGATCCCGTGCAGCTGCTGGTTGCGCTGGTACAGCGGGCTCAGCTCGCCCTTGGGCGCCAGCACCGTCGCGATCCGGCCGAACGCGCGGGTCGCCGCGCAGCTCTTGACCAGGTTCTCCCCGCCGACGAGATCCAGCACGGCGTCGACCCCGGCGCCGCCGGTGTGCTCCAGCACCACCTCGACCGGGTCGGCGGCGTGGTAGTCGATCGGGACCGCGCCCAGGTCACGCAGGAGGTCCTGGTTGTCGGGGCCGGCCGTGGCCAGCACCCGGGCGCCCGCCGCGGCGGCGAACTGGACGGCGAACGTGCCGACCCCGCCCGCACCGGCGTGCACCAGCACCGTCTCACCGGGACGGACGGCGAGCCGGCGCACGATCGCCTCCCACGCCGTGCCCCCGGCCAGCGGGATCGCCGCCGCTTCGACGTGGCTGAGCCCGCGGGGCTTGGGTGCCGCGATGGCCGCGGCCACGACGTTCAGCTCGGTGTAGCCGCCCGACCGGGACGTCATTTCCGGCGTGTAGAAAACCTCGTCACCCTCGGCGAACTCCGTCACGCCGGCGCCGAGCGCCTCCACCACACCCGAGACGTCACCGCCCAGGACGGCCGGCAGTTCGAGGTCCGGGATCGCCACCCCCTGCCGGATCTTCGCCTCCACCGGGTTCGTCCCCGACGCGAACACCCGGACCAGGATCTCCCCCGGCCCCGGCTCGGGCCGGTCGACCTCTTCCAGCCTCAGGACTTCCGGACCACCGAATTCCGCCATCACCACGGCTTGTACAGACATCCCGTTCGCGTACCCGGCGAAGGACCGGGCAAACGACTTCCGTTTGCCACCCACTCGCGCGGGTAGCCGCCCAGCGCGGCGTAGTGCGCGCCGCCCTTGACCGGAAGGAGCACGACGTGCCCGCACGCACCGCCGACGGCCCGGACCTGCTGCCCGAAACCGAAGAGCTGGCCACCGGCAAGAACTTCGCCGCGGTCACCACCGTGCTGCCGAGCGGGCGGCTGCAGACCCAGATGATCTGGGTCGACGTCGAGGACGGCGAGATCGTGCTCAACACCGAAACCCACCGCGTGAAGGCCCACAACGTCGCCCGCGACCCGCGGATCACCGTGCTGATCCGGGATGAGGCGAACCCCTACCGCTACGCCGAGGTCCGCGGCCAGGTGACCGGCGTCGAGAACGGCGAACGCGCCCGCCGCCAGGTCGACCGGCTGTCCCGCAAGTACACCGGCGAGGACTACCCACCGGACAACATCAAGTCCGAGCGCGTCATCCTGCGCGTGACCCCCGAGCGGCAGACCTACATCGACCAGGCCAAGGGCATCGCCGACTGACCAGGAGGACGGAACGTGGGACTGCTCGACGAACGGGACCGCTGGTCCGGCCGGGTGTTCACCGGCGAATGGACCTCCACCGGCGCAACCACGGCCTCGACCGAGCCCGCCACCGGCGACGAGCTCGGCCAGGTCGGCACGGCCACCGCCGACGACGTCGCCCGCTCCGCCGCCACCGCGGCCGAACACGGGCAAGTCTGGGCGCACGCCGACTACCGAAAACGCGCCGCCGTCCTGCGCCGCGCCGCGGCCCTGTTCGAACAGCACCGCGACGAGATCGCCGGCTGGCTCACCCGCGAAGCCGGGAAAACCGCCACCGCCGTCGAACTCGAGCTGAACCTCACCCTCGACGAGCTGCACGAAGCCGCGTCGCTGGCCAGCGCACCGTGGGGCACACTGCTGCCCACCACGCAACCCGGCCGCACCAGCATGGCCCGGCGCGTCCCCTTCGGCGTGGTCGCGGTGATCGCGCCCTGGAACTTCCCCCTCATCCTGGCCATGCGGTCGGTCGCCCCGGCCCTGGCGACCGGCAACGCCGTCGTGCTCAAACCCGCCAGCGACACCGCGATCTGCTGCGGCGTCGTCATCGCCCGCCTCTTCGAAGAAGCCGGCCTGCCCGCGGGGGTGCTGCACATGCTGCCCGGCAAGGGCAGCGAGCTCGGCAACGCCGTCGCCGAAGACCCGCACATCGACATGATCTCCTTCACCGGCTCGACCCCGGTCGGCCGCGAACTGGCGAAGGCGGCGGCCGCCGGGTTCAAGAAGTTCGTCTCCGAACTCGGCGGCAACAACGCGTTCGTCGTCCTCGACGACGCCGACGTCCCGGCCGCCGCGGCCGCCGGTGCCTTCGGCAGCTTCGTCCACCAGGGGCAGGTCTGCATGGCCGTGGGCCGCCACCTGGTCGCCGAGAAGATCGCCGGCGCCTACGTCGAAGAACTCACGCGGATCGCCGACGGCCTGCGGGTCGGCGATCCCCGCGAGGACGTCGACCTGGGGCCGGTCATCAACTCCAGCCAGGCCGAGCACATCGAATCGGTCGTGACGCGATCGGTCGACGCGGGCGCGAAAGTCACCTCCGGCGGCCGCCACGATGGCTTGTTCTTCCGGCCGACCGTGCTCGCCGGCGTCGCCCCCGACATGCCGGCGTTCACCGAGGAGATCTTCGGCCCGGTCGCGGTCGTCACCACCTTCACCGACGACGACGAAGCCGTCCGCCTCGCCAACGCCACCCCGTACGGGCTCGTCGCCGGAGTCCACAGTGGATCCGCCGTTCGCGCCCGCGCGGTCGGCGACCGGCTGCACGCCGGCATGGTGCACGTCAACGATCAGACCGTGAACGACGAAACCATCGCTCCCTTCGGCGGGATCGGCGAATCCGGGGGCAGCAGCCGGTTCGGCTCGTTCGTCAACCTCGACGAGTTCACCCGCTGGCAGTGGGTCACGGTCCGCGACGAGCAGAGCCGGCCCCGGCTGTGAGCACCGGCCGGCCGGCGCGGACCGTGACCGGCGCCGGTGGAACGGTCAAGCGGAGACGTCCAGGACGGTCTTGAGCCAGCCTTCCTCGCGACGGTCGAACGTCTCGTACGCCGAGATCGCGTTCGCCGGTTCCTCGTGCTGGGTGATGAACGCCAGCGGGTCGACCGCGCCGGAGGCGACCAGGCCGAGCAGCAGCGGCACGTACCGGCGGTGGTTGCAGTTGCCCAGCTTGACGGTCAGGTTGCGGTTCATCGCGTCGCCCAGCGGGAACCGGTCGAAGCCCGGCGGGTACACGCCGATCACGCCGATGCTGCCCGCCTTCGCGACGGCCTCCACCGCCCACCGCGCGGCCAGGCTCGGCGCGTCCCCGGGCACCCACTGCTCCCCCGACGGCGAGGCGTCCGGCGCGGCCAGCGCCCGCTCCTGATCGAACTGTTCCGCCTGCTCCGCGAGCTTCTCGGCGGCCGGGCCGCCCGACGGCCGCTGCGCGTCGACGCCGACCGCGTCGATCACCCGGTCCACCCCGATGCCACCGGTCAGCTCCTTCACCACCGCGACCGGGTCCTCGCGGTTGAAGTCGACGGTTTCGGCGTTCTGCCCGCGGGCCTTGTCCAGCCGTGACGGCAGCCCGTCGACGACGAACACGCGCCCCGCGCCCTGCCGCTTGGCCGAGGCGATGGCGAACTGCCCGACCACGCCGGCGCCCAGCACCAGCACGCTGTCGCCGTGGCCGACCCCGGCCAGCCGGGCGCCGAACCAGGCGGTCGGGAAGATGTCCGAGACCAGGATCGCCTGGTCGTCGCTCACCGGGTCGGGAATGCGCACCAGCGTGGTCATCGCGAACGGGATCCGGGCGTACTCGGCCTGGAGCCCGTCGACCGGGCCGGTCGTTTCGGGGCCGCCGAAGAACGACGTCCCCGCCGACGGCCCGTTCGGGTTGGCCGTGTCGCACTGGGCGAAGTACCCGGCCCGGCAATACGAACAGGTGCCGCACCCGATCGTGGACGTGACGACCACGCGGTCACCGGGTGAGAACCCGCGCACGGCCGGACCGACCTCTTCCACCACCCCGACGGCCTCGTGCCCCAGGATCGTCCCCGGCTGCATGCCGGGCATCGTGCCGCGGACCAGGTGCAGATCGGTGCCGCAGATGGCGCTGCGGGTGACGCGGATGATCGCGTCGCTGGGTTCGAGGATCTTGGGGTCGGGCACCTCGTCGATGCGGATGTCCCCGATGCCGTGCCAGACGACTGCCTTCACTGCTCCTCCTTCGGCCGGAAGCCATCCGCGTACCCGCCGCGGTGGCCGGTACGCGCTTCGCGGCGAAGCGGTTGATGCCGCGCCGGCCGGGTACGCGGCAACGGTCCCCCATCGAACGGAGCCGTGATGACCGCGACCGACCAGCCGCTCGGCGAACTCGAAGTCGTGCACGAATTCACCGGCCCGATGCCGACCGGGGTCAGCGTGTCCCGCGGCGGCCGCGTCTTCGTCAACTTCCCGAAATGGGGCGACGACGTCCGTTTCACCGTCGCCGAACTCCGCGACGGCGACCTCGTCCCGTATCCCGGCCAGGAGTTCAACGACGCGGCGAGCGACACCGACCCGGCCGCCCTGGTCTCGGTGCAGAGCATCGTCGTCGATCCCGCCGATCGGCTCTGGCTCCTCGACACCGGAAGCCCGCTGTTCCAGCCCACCGCCCACGGCGGCCCGAAGCTGGTCCGCGTAGACCTCGAGCGCGACGAAGTCGTGGCGACGATCCTCTTCCCCGAGGACGTCGCCCTGCCCACGACGTACCTCAACGACGTGCGCTTCGACCTCGGCCGCGGGGTCGCGTTCATCACCGACTCCGCCGACCAGGGCCCCAACGGCATCATCGTCGTCGACCTGAACACCGGCAAATCCTGGCGGCGCCTGCACGACCACCCCAGCACCAAGGCCGAAGAGCCCCCGGACCTGCGCATGGTCGTCGAAGGCCGCGACTTCGTGGAGCGCTCGGAAGACGGCACGACCAGCCCGATCCGGATGGGCGCGGACGGCATCGCCATCGGCGCGGACGGCGCCCGCCTGTACTACTGCTGCCTGGCGTCCCGCCGCTGGTGGAGCGTCTCGACCGACGCCCTGATCAACCGAGACGTGGACGACGAGGCGGTCGCGGCGACGATCATCGACGAAGGCGACAAGGGCGGCGCCGGAGACGGCCTGGAAACCGACGACCAGGGCCGCCTTTACGTGACCGACGGAGAGCACAACGCCATCCACCGCCGCCACCCGGACGGCCGTTGGGAGACCGTGGTCCACGACCCCCGGTTGCTGTGGCCGGACACGATGTCGGTGGCGGACGGCTACCTGTACGTGACGGCGAACCAGCTGCACCGGCAGGACAAGTACCGCGGCGGCAAGGACGAGCGCGAGTACCCGTACGTCTTGTTCCGCACCCCGATCGACGCCGGCCCGGTGAACCTCCGCTGAAACACCGGAACCGACCTGTGCGCCACCGCCGACCACGGCCGGATCACCGGAGCGGACTGCAACGGCGACGACCCGGCCCAGCGCTGAACCATCCGCGGCGACCAGCTGACACACTCCACACCTGCGATGCGGGTCGCATCAACCAGCGCTGGTACCTCAACATCTGATGGTCCGCGTGGTGCCCCCGACGGGACTCGAACCCGCACTGAGTCGATTTTAAGTCGACTGCCTCTGCCGATTGGGCTACGGGGGCACCCACACTCTAGGCGATACCCCGCCGCGAACCCCGAACACGCCCGACCCTCAAAAGCCGAAAGCCCCCGGCCGACGACGACCAGGGGCTGCCAGCACCGGACCTCAGGACTTCGACACGCGCGCGAACTCGTCCTTCGGGTTGTTGATCTGGCCCAGCGAGATCACCTCGCGGCGGAACAGCCCGCCCAGGATCCAGTCGAACAGGATGCGGATGCGGCGGTTCCACGTCGGCATGGCCTTGAGGTGGTACGCGCGGTGGAAGAGCCAGGCCGGGAAGCCCTTGATCTTCAGGTTCAGCGCGTCCGCCACGCCCTTGTGGAGGCCCAGGCTGGCCACCGCGCCCAGGTTCTTGTGGAAGTAGTCCTTCGGCTTTCCGCCACGCAGGACCTTGATGATGTTCTTCGCCAGCAAGCGGGCCTGGCGGACCGCGTGCTGGGCGTTCGGCGGGCAGGTCGCCGTCGGGTCCTCTTCCGTTCGGGACAGGTCCGGGATCGCCGCGTTGTCGCCCGCCGTCCAGACGTCGGGGTGGCCGACCACCTGCATCGCCGCCGTGGCTTCGAGGCGGCCTCGCTTGTCCAGCGGCAGGTCGGAGTTGGCCAGGACCGGGTTGGCCTTCACACCCGCGGTCCAGATGATCGTGTCCGTGTCGAACTCGGTTCCGTCCGAGAGCACCACGTGGCCGTTCTCGAACGACTTCGCCGCCGTCGACAGGTAGACCTCGATGCCGCGCTTCTCCAGCTGCTCGACCGTGTACACGCCCAAGGTCTCGCGGACCTCGGGCAGGATGCGGCCGGCCGCCTCGACGAGCACCCAGCGGATGTCGGAGGTCTTGATGTTCGGGTAGTAGTTCTCCACCGCGAACCGGGTCATGTCCTCGAGCTCGGCGAGGGCCTCGATGCCGGCGAAACCGCCGCCGACCACCGTGAACGTCAGGAGGCGCTTGCGCAGCTCGGGGTCGAGCGTGCTGGCCGCCTCGTCGAGCTTGGTCATGATGTGGTTGCGGAGGTAGATCGCCTCGCCGATGGTCTTGAAGGCGATGCCCTCCTCGACCAGGCCCGGGATCGGGAGGATGCGCGCGACGGCGCCGAGCGCGACGACCAGGATGTCGTAGCCGAGCTGCTCGATGTGGCCGTCGGCCGCCTCGACCGTGACGGACTTCTTTTCGTTCTCGATCTTGGTGACGCGCGCGGTCAGCACGTGGCAGCGCTTCAGCACCCGCCGCAGCGGCACGACCACGTGCCGGGGCTCGATCGCGCCGGCCGCGGCCTCCGGGAGGAACGGCGCGTAGGTCATGTGGGGCTGCGGGTCAACGACGGTCACGGAGGCCTCGTTGGCCCGGAGCATCTTCTGGAGGCCGTACGCCGTGTAGAGCCCGACGTACCCACCACCGAGGACGAGGATCCGAGTCGGTTCCGACTTCGACTTCGCAGCAGCCATGTCCTCATGGTGACACCTTCGCCGCGACCCCGCTCGGGGGCCCCATCCGGCTGTGACCAGCGTCGCTGCGGTTTCCGTAACGATTCAGTTCGGACCTGTCACCGAGGTCGCGGCGCGGAAGACGTCGGCCACCATGGCGTGGGTCACGCGATGTGTCTGGACATTGCGCGGCGAGACGTGATAACAGCCGAAAACCCGCAGGTCGTCCAGCTTCAAAACGGCCCCGTGCGCGAACGCCGGACGCGGCTGCGGCACCGCCCAGCCGGCCGCGTCCAGCACGGGCAGTAACGCCTGCCAGCCGAACGCCCCCAGTACCACGATCGCCCGCAGTGTCGGACGTAACAGTGCCAGTTCCTCGGCCAGCCACGGGCGGCAGGTGTCCCGCTCGGCCGGCGTCGGCTTGTTCTCCGGCGGCGCGCACCGCACGGGCGAAACGAGCCGGGTGCCGTACAGCTCCAGGCCGTCGCCGATCGCCGTCGACGTCGGCTGGGAGGCGAGCCCGACCTCGTGCAGGACGCGGAAGAGGAAATCACCCGATGGATCGCCGGTGAACATCCGGCCGGTGCGGTTGGCGCCGTGCGCGGAGGGCGCCAGGCCGACGACCGCGAGCGACGCGTCCGGCGGTCCGAAGCCCGGTACCGGGCGCGCCCAGTAGTCCTCGCCGCGGAACGCCGCCTTGGCGCCCGCGACTCCCTCGCGCCAGGCCACCAGCCGCGGGCAGGCGCGGCAGCCGGCCACCGCCGCGTCCAGCTCGGGCAGGGACCTCATCGCAGCGCCGCCCGGGACAGCCGGTCGGCGTGCCGCGTGGTCTCGGGCAGGCGGTACCGCGGGGTCAGGGCCAGCGTCAGCCGGCAGGCGTGGGCGAGGTCGATCCGGTGCCCGGCCGAGACGTACACCGGTTTGACGCCGTCGCGGGTCCGCAGCACCGCGCCGACCTCCTCACCGGCGTCCACCAGGGGCGCCGACGATCCGCGGGCGGGCGCGGGCTCGGCGTGCGTGCCGACGAAGCGCGTCTTGGCGACGCCGAACGCCGGCCGCCCGGTCAGCACCCCGAGGTGGCAGGCCAGGCCGAAGCGCCGCGGGTGCGCGAGGCCGTGACCGTCGCAGACGAGGACGTCGGGCTCGTGGTCCAGCCGCTCGAGCGCGGCCAGCAGCGGCGGCAGCTCACGGAAGGCGAACAAGCCCGGCTCGTACGGGAAGACGGCCTTCGCGCGGTGCGTCCGCTCCTCGACCACGGTCAGCCCGGCGGTCTCGAGGGTGACGACCGCCGCGGCGATGCCGCCGGCGCCGTCGTAGGCGACGTCGAGGCCGGTCACCGTCGGCGGCCGCTCGGGGCAGTCGTCGGCGAGGTCGACCCGGCCGCGGAGCCGCTCCTGCACGGCGAGCGCTTCCTCGGCCGTCGACGGCCAGTCCTCGGTGTGCACCAGGTCACCCTGCCACAGGCCGCCGTTCGCGCCGACTAAGTTGGGGCCATGGCGGACAGCACCCCCGAAGAGGCCACCGAGCCGAAGGCCGCGGAAGCGACCGAGGTCGCGGCCGAGCCGACCGATGACATCGTCACCACCCAGCACACGCTGACGGTGAAGCGGAAGAAGCTCGCGTACACGGCGAAGGCGGGCCGGGTCGTGCTCCGCAAGGAGATCGTCAAGGACGGCAAGTCCGAGGGCTTCAAGGCGAAGGCCGAGGTGTTCATCACCTCCTACACCCTCGACGACGCCGACCCGGGCTCGCGGCCGGTGACCTTCGCCTTCAACGGCGGGCCCGGCTCGTCGAGCATCTGGCTGCACATGGGCCTGCTGGGGCCGCGGCGGGTGCTCTCGGGCGACGTCGACGACCTCGTGCCGCCGCCGTACGGGCTGGCCGACAACCCCGAGACGCTGCTGGTGCACAGCGATCTCGTCTTCATCGACCCGGTGTCCACCGGCTACTCGCGCGCGTCCGACGGCGGCGAGACGAAGGACTTCCACGGCTTCAAGGGCGACATCGAGTCGGTCGGCGAGATCATCCGGCTGTGGGTCTCGCGCCACGAGCGCTGGCTGTCGCCGAAGTTCCTGGCCGGCGAGTCGTACGGCACGCTGCGCGCCGCCGGGCTGGCCGCGCACCTGCAGGACCGGCACGGGCTGTACCTGAACGGCCTGCTGCTCATCTCGTCGGTGCTCGACCTCGGCACGCTGCGGTTCACGGAGGGCAACGACCTGCCGTACTCGCTGTACGTGCCGACGTACGCGGCGATCGCGCACTACCACGGCCTGCACGGCGAGCGCCCGCTCGACGACGTGCTCGCCGACGCCGAGGACTTCGCGGCGAAGGACCTGCCGTGGGCGCTGTCCCGCGGCGCCCGGCTGTCCACTCAGGACCGGACCGAGGCGGTGGCCACGCTGGCGTCGCTGACCGGCCTCACCGAGTCCTATGTGGACCGCGTGAACCTGCGGATCGAGCACGTCCGGTTCTTCACGGAACTGCTGCGCGACCGCGGCCTGGTGGTCGGCCGGATGGACGGCCGCTTCACGACGTGGGAGCCGGACGGCGGCCGCGAGCACTCGAGCGACGACCCGTCGATCTCCCGGGTGGTCGGCGCGTACGCGGCCGCGTTCAACCACTACGTGCGGGCGGAGCTCGGGTACGCCAACGACCTGCCGTACGAGCTCATCAGCGAGGACACGTTCAAGGCGTGGTCGTACGCGGACTTCGAGGGCCGTTCGGTGTCGGTGGTCGACTCGCTGAGCTCGGCGATGCGCGCGAACCCGCACCTGAACGTCCACGTGGCGTTCGGGCACTACGACGGCGCGACGGCGTACTACGCGGCCGAGCACGTGCTGGCCCACCTGCAGATCCCGGAGGAGCTGCGGGACAACATCGACACGGCGTACTACCCGGCCGGCCACATGATGTACATCCACGAGCCGTCGCGGGTGCAGCAGTCGAAGGACCTGGCGAAGTTCGTCAAGAAGGCGTCGAACCGCTGAGCACGGCCCGCAGCCGCCGCCACTGCACGACACCCACGACGACCTGCGCCGCCATCGCGAGCAGGGCGTAGCCGACGAGCCACGGGCGCCACTGCGGCGGCTGCGCGTGGTCGCCGGTCAGCGGTTCGAGCAGCAGCGGCAGGGCGTAGATCCCGGGCATCGCCATGAGCAGGTCGTGCAGCCGCACGGCGGTGTCCACCGCCCGGGAGGTCTCGTCCTCCGCGATGACCGGACGCCGGAGGACGTCGGTGACGATCGCGGTGGTGACCGCCGCCCCCAGGGCCAGCAGCAGGAGCCAGCCGGCCGCGTAGGTGCGGAACGGCGTCGTGGCGAAGATCGTCACGGCGAGCGCGGCCCCGCCGCCGAAGGTGATCAACGGGACGACGAGGAACCAGCCGGTCAGCTCGGTGCGCGGCGGGCCGCCGAGCGTGCCGAAGCGGGCCAGCGCCTGGCGGTCGCGGACCCGCGCGGGCAGCCAGTAGCCGAGGTGCTGGATCACCAGGAGGAAGTAGAGGAACGAGCCGTCCGCCAGCTCCGCGCCGCGGACCCCGGGCAGGAAGGTCAGGCTCAGGAACCCGATCGTGGCGGCCACGTACG
The DNA here is from genome assembly GCF_053605405.1 of Amycolatopsis sp. NPDC003861. Classification (NCBI taxonomy): domain Bacteria; kingdom Bacillati; phylum Actinomycetota; class Actinomycetes; order Pseudonocardiales; family Pseudonocardiaceae; genus Amycolatopsis; species Amycolatopsis sp. NPDC003861. Next base: position 7,611 of record NZ_JBSGJD010000059.1, on the reverse strand, counting down.
CCAGGACCGCCAGGCAGACCCACCGCCACGTGCCGGGCGGGCGGGCGCCGGCGCGGAAGCCGAGCCGCAGGGCCAGCAGGTCGGTCATCGTCGGCACGTCGACGCGGTGCTTGACCAGCCAGCGTCCGGCGGCCACCCGCTCCGCCTCCGTCACCACCGTCGCCGTCACGCGGTCACCGTCCCGTAGTGGCCCGGCGGCAGCCTGCGGTTCCGGAACTCGACCGCGGCACGGGCGTAGACCGCCACGGCCAGGACGAAGTACGCCACCACCGGGACGATCCGGGCCGGGGGCCACGGCCAGTCCGCGGACAGGTCGATCCAGGGCAGGAACGTGAACAGGAACGGCACCATGAACGCCCGGGTGTCGTAGGCCCGCAAGGCCGCGTCGACGGCCGCCGATGCCGTGTCCTCGGCGAGCACCGGGGCACGCAGCGCCCGCTCGAGGACCAGCGCCGAGCACGCGCCGCCGAGCACCAGGGCCGCCGCCCAGCCCGCCGGGTGGGCAGCGATCACCGCGCACAGGACCGCGCCACCGCCGAACGTCACCCCCATCGCGGCGAGGTACCAGCGGCCCACCTGCCCGGCCGCCTCCCGGAACGGCAGCCGGACGCCGGGGGGAACCAGCCGGGCGGCGGCGCGGTCGGCCCGCCGCACCCGGCGCCACATCAGCAGCGGATAGGCGGTGCAGACCACGGCGACCACCAGGTACCGCGCGAGCACCGGGACCGGCGGGAACAAGGCGACCACGTTGGCCACCGGAGAAAGGACCCAGAAGGCCTGATAGGACCGGGTGGCCAGCTCCCGGGCCCCGACGCGGACCGCGAGCAGCGGCGTCGGCTCGCCCACCGGCACGCCGTGCCGGGCCAGCCACGCCCGCGCCCCCTGTCTTTCGGCGAGCGTCGTCCACGCTGTCACCGCCACCATCGAACCTCCCCTGTCCCGCCGTACACGCCCGGAGCGCCGGAATGGTTTAGCGGCCGTAGAAGCCGGGCGGCAGCCGGCGGTACCAGTGGCGGACCACCGCCCACCCCAGCAATTGCAGGACGACGGCCGTGACCAGGTACGCCAGCGCGGACCACCCCAGCCAGCCGGGGATCGCCCAGTCGACGACGAAGACCGGCAGCGCCAGCACGGCGTAGACGGCGCACGGCGCGAACCGGTAAACGTCCTCGGCGCGCAGCACCTGGTCGACCGCCCGCGACGCCTCGTCCTCCGCGAGCACCGGTGCGCGGAGCGCCCGGCCGAGCACCAGCACGGTCGCGGCGGCGCCGGCCGCCAGCGCGAGCGTGTGCGCGCCGATTTCGGCGGCCGGCGAGTACCAGTGCTTCCAGGTGAACTGCGGCCGGGTCAGGAACGACGCGGCGCACAGCGCCGCCCCGCCGACGAACGTGACGGCCGTCGAACTCAGGTACCACCAGCCGATCTGCTTCGCCGCCACGCGGAGCGGGAGCGGGGCGCCACCACCTGTCAAGCGCTCCGCGAGCTGTTCGCGGCTCTGCGTGCGGCGCCAGCGGACCATCTGGAACGCGGCGAAGAGCAGGGCCATGCCGGCGGCCCTTCCCGGCAGGTCCACCTCGTGGAAGAACAGCACGCCCAACGGCCACAGCACCGCGAAGACGATCGCGTACGTGGGGGTTCCCCGGGCACCGATCGCACGCCCGCCCAGGCGCAGCGCGAGCAGCCGGGTCGGCAGCCACACCCGTACCCCGCGCTTGCCCAGCCACAGCCGCGCCCAGCCCACCTCGAGCACCGTCGGCTCACCCGGCAGCCTCGGGTCCACCGGCAGCGCCGGTTCACGAACGATCAACGGAACTCCCCCCGGTCCCGTCGTACACGCGAACCGCCCCGGGAAGGTTGCCTTCCCGGGGCGGATTCGTCCGGTATTCCCTACTTCAGGTACTGCGAGCCGCGCGTCACCGCCGCGTAGGCGTCGACCGCGCCGTGGCCGTAGAAGCCGTTGAACGACGGGTCTCCTTCACACGTGGCGGTGAAGTCGGGCGTGCGGCCCTCCTTCAGGTAGTCCACCGTGCGCGGGACCGGGCAGGCGATCTTCGCCGCCGTGCCCTCGAGGACGCGCTGGACCTTGTCCGGGTCCATGCCGAACTCGCCGTGGGACTTCTTGCCGTACTGCGAGATGATCAGCGCCGCGACGCCGGTGGCGTGCGGGGTGGCCATCGACGTGCCCTGCAGCCACTGGTAGTAGCCGACCCGGCCGTCGGCCGCCGTCGCCTTCTGGACACCCGCGGTGACGCCGTCCGGCGTGATGTTGCCGTCCGCGTCGATGTTGCCCTCGGCGATCCCCACGTTCTTCGGGTACGTCGAAAGGATCTCGTTCTCGAGCGTCCGGTACCACGGGGAGCCGAAGTAGTCGCGGAAGAAGCCGCCCGGAGCCGAGACCGAAATCTGCTCGAGCCCGTAGTTCGAGTAGTCCGCCTTCTTCTGCGACGGCCCGAACGCGCTCACGCCGATCGTGTGGTTGCCCTCGACCGGCAGGTTGAGGCAGGTCGAGTTGTCCACCGTGCGCGGGTGGGTGCTGTTGGCCGGGTAGTCCGGGCTCGTGGTGTCCGGCTGCGGCGCACCCAGGTCGGTGTGCTGGTTGCCCAGCGCGACCAGCATCGTGACGCCCTTGCGGTGCGCGTAGTTCAGCGCGCGCTGGGTCGCCTCGATGATCGTGCGCTGCTCGGCCTGCTCGGCGGGCGAGTCCGCCGGGTTCGCCGTGCAGTTGTACAGCCACGGGTCCGTGTAGAAGGACATGTTGACGACGTCGATGCCCGCGTCACCGGCGTAGGTGATCGCGTCGACGGTCGGCTGCAGGAAGAAGTAACCCGAGTCTTGGCCGGCGCGGATGTTCACCAGCGTCACGTTCGGTGCGACACCGGAGACGCCGAAGCCGTTGGCCGCGGCGGCGATGGTGCCGGCGACGTGCGTGCCGTGACCGCCGTCGTCGTGGTTGGCCGGGTCGACGCAGCCGCGGAACTCACACGGTCCGTCCACCTCGGCGCCGTTGACGTCGGTCGGGATGTCGCGGGTGAAGTTCCGCGAGTCGGCCAGGTCGAAGTTCGGCGCGATGTCCGGGTGCGTGCCGTCGATGCCGGTGTCGATGACGCCGACCTTGACCTGCTTGCTGCCGGCCTGCTTGGTGCGCGAGAGGTCCGAGCGGACGGACTTGAGGCCCCAGAGCTGGTCGTCCAGCGGGTCCATCCCGACGGCCTTGTTCGCGGCGGCCTTCTTCGAAGCGGCGCCGCCGCGGCCTTCCTTCTCGACGCCGGCGTCGCCCTTGGTCTTCTTGCCCGTCCGCGGCACCGAACCGATGGACTGGGCCTTGGCGGCACCGAACACCGCGCGGTTCGTGGCCACGCGCTCGGTGAAGCCGGTGGCCGGCGCGCTGGCCCTGATCAGGCCGACCGCGGTGTTGGTCTCCAGGACCGTGCCGCCCGCGGCCTTGATCGCCTGCTGGGCGCTGCCGATGCTCTGGACGTCCTTGGCGAGCACGGTGAACTCGGTCGCCGGGCCGGACAGCGCGGGCTGCGCCGACGCGGCCGGGACCGCGACGGCGGACACCGCGCCGAACAGCGGCACGGCCAGCACCGCGGCCAGAAGCCTGGGTCTCTTCACGTTTCTCCTCCTCGCGGAAAGCGGTTCCTGCACCGTATAGATCGGACAATGCGCGTACAACGGCCAAACGTCTGTTACGGAACAACCGACTTCTGCTCGGCGAAGTGACAAGCTGACAAGTGCCCGTCGGTCCTGGGCACCAGTTCCGGCACCTCCGTCGCGCACCGGTCCTCGGCCTTCCAGCAGCGCGTGCGGAACCGGCACCCGGACGGGGGATCCAGCGGGCTCGGCACGTCGCCGGTCAGCCGGATCACCTGGCGGCGGCCGCGCACGGCCGGGTCGGCCACCGGCACCGCGGACAGCAGCGCCTGGGTGTACGGGTGGGACGGTCGTTCGTAGATCTCCTCGTCGGTGCCGAGCTCGACGACCTTGCCGAGGTACATCACCGCGACCCGGTTCGACAGGTGCCGCACCACGGAAAGGTCGTGCGCGATGAAGACGTAGGACAGGCCGAACTCGCCCTGCAGGTCACCGAGCAGGTTCATCACCTGCGCCTGGATCGAGACGTCCAAGGCGGACACCGGCTCGTCGCAGATGATCACCTTGGGCCGCAGCGCGAGCGCCCGCGCGATGCCGATGCGCTGGCGCTGGCCGCCGGAAAACTGGTGCGGGTAGCGGTTGAGGTGCTCGGGGTTGAGCCCGACCACTTCGAGCAGTTCCCGCACCTTGCCCGCCCGCGAGCCCTTGGGCGCGACCTCGGAGTGGATCTCGAACGGCTCGCCGACGATGTCGCCGACCGTCATCCGCGGGTTGAGCGAGGTGTACGGGTCCTGCAGCACGATCTGGATCTCGCGGCGCAGTTTCCGCAGCTCGGCGCCGCGCATGGCGAAGATGTCGCGGCCCTCGAACTTCGCGGTGCCGCCGGTCGGCTCCTCCAGGCGCATCAGGACCTGGGCGAGCGTCGACTTCCCGCAGCCGGACTCGCCGACGACGCCGAGCGTCTCGCCCGGCATCAGGTCGAACGAGACGCCGTCGACCGCCTTGACCTGGCCGATCGTGCGCTTGAACAGGATCCCGGTGCGGACCGGGAAGTACTTCTTCAGGTCGGTGACCGAGAGGATGGGGTCAGGCACGGGAGCTCACCACCTCTTCGGCGAAGTGGCACGCGCTCGTGCGGCCGAAGCCGATCGCGTGCTGCGGCGGGACCTCTTCCGAACACTTCGCTTCGGCCCGTTTGCACCGCGGGTGGAACGGGCAGCCGGGCGGGATGTCCAGCAGGCTGGGCGGCAGGCCCTTGATGGTTTCCAGGGTCTGTCCTTTGAGGTCGAGCCGCGGCAGGGAGTCCATCAGCGCGGCGGTGTAGGGGTGGGCCGGAGCGCGGAACAGCTCGACGGCGTCGGCCTGCTCGACGATCCGGCCCGCGTACATCACCGCGATCCGGTCCGCGACCTCGGCGACCACCCCGAGGTCGTGCGTGATCAGGACGAGGCCCATCTTGCGCTCGGCCTGGATCTCCTCCAGCAGGTCCATGATCTGGGCCTGCACGGTGACGTCGAGGGCGGTGGTCGGCTCGTCGGCGATGAGCAGGTCCGGGTCCAGCGCCAGCGACATCGCGATCATCGCGCGCTGGCGCATGCCGCCGGAGAACTGGTGCGGGTAGTCCTTGATCCGGCGTTCGGCGGCCGGGATGCGGACGGTGTCGAGCAGTTCGATCGCCCGCTTCCGGGCGTCCTTCTTGGACATCCCGAGCCGGACGCGCAGCTGCTCCTCGATCTGGAAGCCCACGGTGAACACCGGGTTGAGCGCGGACAGCGCGTCCTGGAAGATCATCGCGATCTCGCTGCCGCGCACCTCGCGGCGGCGGTCCTCGGACGCGGTCAGCAGGTCCTCGCCGCGCCACCGCACCGCGCCCTTGGTGATCACGCCCGGCGGCATGTCGAGGATGCCCATCACCGTCTGGGCGGTGACGCTCTTCCCGGAGCCGGATTCGCCGAGGACGGCCAGCGTTTCGCCCGCGTGCACCGAATAGCTCACGCCGTTGAGCACGTTGGCCACGCCGTCGGCCGTCCGGAACTCGACGTGCAGGTCTTCGACTTCGAGCAGGAGTTCGTTGTCGGACAAGGACTTACCTCGACTTCGGATCGAGCGCGTCGCGGATGCCGTCGCCCAGCATCACGAAGGCCAGCACGGTCAGGGTGACGAAGGCGCCGGGGAACAGCAGCATGTGCGGGTCGTTCCGGAAGTAGTCCCGCGAGTCGGCGATCAGCACGCCCCACGAGATCACCGGCGCGCGCACGCCGATGCCGAGGTAGGCCAGCGTCGCTTCGGCGCCGATGAACGCGCCGAGGGCGATGGTGGCGTACACCAGCACCGGCGCGATCGTGTTCGGCAGCAGGTGCCGGAAGATGATCCGCGGGGTGCTCGCGCCGAGCCCGCGCGCGGCCTTGACGTAGTCGAGCTGCTTGGCCACCAGCGTCGCCGAGCGCATGATCCGCATCCCCACCGGCCAGCTCAGCACCGCGATCGAGCAGACCACCTGGACGATGATGGTGACCGCGCCGGGGTTCGAGCCGGGCGCGTTGAACGTCGTCAGGATGACGATCGCGCCGAGCACGAACGGCAGGCCGGCGAAGATGTCGCCGAACCGCGAGAGCAGGCTGTCGACGAGCCGGCCGTAATAGCCGGCGATGATGCCGATCACCGAGCCGAGGAGCACGGTCACCAGCGTGGAGAACAGCCCGACCAGCACCGACGCGCGGGTGCCGTAGATGGTGCGGGCGTAGACGTCCTGGCCCTGGTTGTCGTAGCCGAACCAGGCGTCCGCGGACGGGCCCTCGTTCGCGTGCGCGAGGTCGCTGAAGCCCGCGTCCCGCGAGCTGAACAGGCCGGGCGCGATCGCGATCAGCACGATGAACAGAATGATCACTGCCGAGGCGAGCACCGCCGGCTTGCGCCGCAGCTGCCGCCAAGCGTCGCTCCACAGGCTGCGGGGTTTCTGCGGGCCGGCGGCGGAATCGTCCACACGGGACAGTTCGGCCGCGTCGGCCCCGCCGCCGCCCACCAGGTTCGGGTCAGTCATAGCGGATCCTCGGGTCGAGAACGGCGTACAGCAGGTCGACGACCAGGCTCATCAGCAGGTACACCAGCACCAGCAGGACGACCACGCCGACGACGGTGGCGCTCTCCCGGTTCTGGATGCCGCGGAAGATGAGCCCGCCGAGGCCGTTGATGTTGAACACGCCTTCGGTGACGATCGCGCCGCCCATCAGGGCGCCGAGGTCGGTGCCGAGGAACGTCAGCACCGGGATCACCGAGTTGCGCAGCAGGTGGACGAGCACGACCCGGCTCTGCGGCTGGCCCTTGGCGATCGCCGTCCGGACGTAGTCGGCGCGGCGGTTCTCGGCGATGCTCGTTCTCGCCAGCCGGGCCACGTAGGCCATGGACAAGCTGCCGAGCGCGATGCCGGGCACGATGAGCTCGCCGACGCTCGGGTTGTCCGACACGCTCGCCTCGATCCAGCCGAGGCCGTTGCTGCCCAGGGCGAGCTGCAGCACGATCGCGGTGACGAACACCGGCAGCGAGATCAGGAACGTGGTCGAGACCAGCACGAGGTTGTCGAGGAAACCCTTGCCGCGCAGGCCGGTCAGCACGCCGGCGGTGAGCCCGATGACCGCTTCGATGACCACGGCGATCACGGCCAGGCGCAGCGTGATCGGGTAGGACGTGGCGATCAGCTCGCCGACGGACGTGCCGTTGAAGGTTTCGCCCCAGTCGCCGGTGAACAGGCTCCCGAGGTACTTGAAGTACTGGACGAAGATGTTGTCGTTCAGGTGGAACTTCTCGGTCATCTGGGCCACGTAGGACGCCGGGCAGGCGGCCTGGCCGCACTTGCCGGAGAACGGGTCGCCGGGGACCGCCCAGACCAGGACGTAGATGAGGAACGTGGTGCCGAAGAACACCGGGATCAGCTGGAGCAGCCGTCGCAGGACATAGCGGGTCATCAAGTGTTCCTAGTGCGCGCCGGGCGTCGTGGGCGGGGGGGGGGGGGCGGCGGGG